>NZ_JAILWL010000242.1 GCF_025698965.1 Roseibium sp. | reverse complement strand
GGAAGAAACCGGCGAAATTCCGGACACGGAAGACACCAAGGTAAAGGCAACCGGGTAAGCCCGCACATGAAGTCTCGATTGTGTCAGCCAACCGACTAACTGGAATCATTGAACGATATGCTGGATCAGGCGCTGACGGTTTTTCTTGAATTTCTGCCGATTTACGCGGCCTGCTACGGGATAAACCTGTTCCTGTATTTTGCGACCGGCTGGGTGCTGGTCAAGATCCAGAACCGTCATCCGGAGCGGCGTATTCAACAACACAGGCGTGGCGAGAAACGCATGCGGAAGGAAATCCGTGCGAGCGTCCTGTCGCTCACGGTTACCGCCGGGTGCCTTGCCGTCGGTATCTTTCTGTCGCTCAAGGGCTGGACGCTTGTAGCTCCGCTGCCTCTCACCTGGTGGTCGGCGATCCTGATGTTCGCCGTTTCCGTCGTGGCCTTTGACACCTGGTTCTACTGGGGACACAGGTTGATGCATACGAAGTGGCTCTACCGTTTTCATGCGGAACACCACAGATCCGTCGCGCCGACTGTCTGGAGCACCTATTCGGACGACCCGATCGACGCTTTCGTCATGCAGAGCTATTATTTGTGGGCCGTGATCATCTTGCCGATACCGGTTGAGGTGTTGATCGTGCATCGCCTTTGGGATCATTTCAACGGCACCATCGGGCATTCCGGCTTCGAGTTCTATGCCTCGCCTTTGTCCCGCATGCCGTCTCCCATGGTCTGCGTCACATTTCACGACCAGCACCATTCGCGCTTCAAATACAATTTTGCCAACTTCTTTTCCTTCTGGGATCGGGTCTGCGGGACGATCGATCCGAAATATGATGAACAGGTCAAGGTATTTGAGAAGCTTGCGAAAGAACCTGAGCCAGAAACGGCGACACCGGGACCACGCGGTTAAGCAGGAATGATCACTTGAAACATCTTCTTCTTGTGATGCTGGGTGGCGGCCTGGGGGCAGGGGCCCGGCATCTGGTAGCGCTTTTCACAATACGGATGTTCGGAACCGGGTTTCCGGTGGGCACCTTGACGGTCAATGTCGTTGGATCCTTTGCGATGGGAGTTTTGATCGGCTGGCTGGTCAAATCCGATTTCGGGCATGTGCAGACAGTCCGGTATTTCTTGGCTACCGGTGTTTTGGGGGGCTTTACAACTTTCTCGGCGTTTTCGCTCGACACTTCGGTTCTGTGGGAACGTGGAGACACCCATCTTGCACTGATCTATGTGCTCGCTTCTGTTCTTCTTTCGATCATGGCCGTGTTCGCAGGCCTGATGATCATGCGGCAGGTCGCATCTTAGGCTTCGACCAAGTTTCCCTTTCATTTCAGGGCAAATCCGCCTATACGCACCGGAACGTTTTGGGTCCCAGGCTGGTGCTACGGGACTTCTTGAGGCGAGATGGCCCGCCGGTCTGCCGCCAGATTTGAGAAAAACATGTCCGCGATTGAACAGAAAAAAGTGACCGCTGATGAAGCGGGCATGCGCCTCGACCGTTGGTTCAAGGCCCATTATCCGGGGCTAGGATTTGGTCGTCTGCAAAAGCTCCTGCGCACGGGACAGGTGCGTGTGGATGGCAAACGGGCAGAATCCAATACCCGCATCGCCAAGGGGCAGATAGTTCGCATTCCGCCTTTGGGTGTGGAACTGCCTGCGGATGACAAGAAGAACGCCAGACCGAAATCGACCAAACTGATTGCCGATGACCGCAAGGCGATCGAGGATATGCTTCTGTTTGAAGACAACCAGGTGATGGTGCTCAACAAGCCGGCCGGTCTTGCCGTGCAAGGTGGATCTGGCTTGAAGCGCCATCTTGATGGCATGCTGGAGGCGTTTACCGACCGCAAAGGCAACAAGCCACGGCTTGTGCACCGCCTTGACCGGGAGACCTCCGGCATCATTCTGGTCGCCAGAACCCGCCAGGCCGCTCAGGAATTGACAAAAGCGTTCCGTCACCGCAACACGCGCAAAATCTACTGGGCGATGCTGGCAGGCGTTCCAAAGCCGAAACAAGGTCGGATCTCGACATTCCTTGCCCGCAGCGAGGGTGAGGAGCGTATGCAAGTCGTGCGCCAGGGCGATGACGACGCGCAGCATGCCGTGTCGCTTTATTCCGTTTTTGAGCAATCTGCGCAGAAACTCTCTTGGGTGACCATGAAACCGGTGACAGGCCGGACGCATCAGCTCAGAGCGCATGCGGCCCATATCGGCCATCCGATTATTGGCGACGACAAGTATTTCAACATCGAGAACTGGGAGCTTCCGGGCGGTATTCAGAACCGGTTACATCTGCTGGCGCGCAGGATCGTGATACCGCATCCGTCTGGGCACGGTTCCATCGATGTGTCGGCACCTCTTCCTCCGCATATGCAGCAGACCTGGAACCTGCTTGGGTTTGATGCAACCGATTACGATCCGGAAGCCGATGATCCGGATGAGACGCTGATCAAGCGGTAGTGTCAGTCGTCCTGCTGCGCACTCGAGATAGATAAGAGGCCGAATAACGCTGGGGGCTTTCGTAAACTGGCCGCAGGCAGGCTTGATGCCGTCTTTTCAAATCGAGATAGTGGCTGGCAAATACTCAAAGAAGAAGGGTTCTCCGACAAGGTGCGCTATGCCGGCGCTCATACTGAGTTGTTTTATCTCGGGTGTTACGAGGACTTACGCGGATCAGGAAATCGCGGACGAATTTTTTGCCACATGGGAAAAGTTGAGACAAAGCGGTGAACCTGCGCAAATCATCAGGTTCTAAGGCCTGGAAGCGGCTTCGGAGGATTGAGGCACGATTTTGCCAGGCTGCTACTTTTCCCGAAAATGACATCAGTCGTGCGTTTGGTGTTGGTGACGCTCGCGGAAAAATTATTGGCTGGAATAGACTGTCATTTTGAAGCCTTCTTCTTCCGAAGGAGGCTGGAAATGGCTGCTGATCCGGTCAAATTCTGCTTCGCTTACCGAGAACTGATGATCGCCGGATTTGTTTCTGGACCTGAGGCGGGTTTTGCAGACGTCATCTGAAACGTCAAAGACATGCAGCTGGTGGTCGCATTCGGCTGTCTCGATTAGGGTCTTCATCCAATGCCTGATTTCAAGCGTATTTGCCGGAAAATCGAGGACGACATTCAGCCCGTTTTGCAGCAACTCGACGATATGGGGCTTCATCGTCTGTCTAAGTCGCTCAGAACACCGGACATAATCCCTGAGCGTTGACAGTTCATCTGCATAAAGGCCGGACAACCAGACATCTTCCTGAACGAGAACGGTGCCCAGCTTCACCGCAAGGCTCCTGGCGAAGGTTGATTTGCCGGAGGCGACTTTCCCGCACACAAGATGAAGAGTTGTTCGGGGTGTCATAGGAAGCCTCTTGAAACAAGTATAGCCATTTGGGCGTCAGAATACAGGGAAGGGTTCACAGCCCTTGAAACAATGCACTCAGAATTACCGAAACAAAAGTGACACCGACAACGCCCGCAACCAGCTTCCAGGCGTCGGCGCGTTTTTTCAGACCAGGCCAGCCGAGTGGTTTGATCACCTGGATTGCGGCAATCAGAAGCAGCAGAAGCAGGATGATTTTGGTCACAGACAGCTCCGGGAGGGGTTGTTGGTGGTTTGACCCAAGCGGCATAGCCAATTCGCGTACTGGCTGCAAGCCGGCCATTCGCCGGGTTTTTCCTAAAGGGCTGCCATATAGGTCGGCAATTCGCTCATGGACGGAACCACGATCATCTTTTTAACTTTGCCAGATTTAAAAGCTTTCAGAAACTTGTCGTAATCCTTGAACGCAACACATCCATGAGATCCGTTCCCGCTGCGTAGAAGTGCGGTGTGGGCAAGCATTCCGTCCCGTCCCTTCATAGCCGCGACATCGCGTGGGGTCATACGTATCGCCTCGACGCCGTGGAACAGTTTTTCCCGCATCTTGAGGTCATAGATATTGGGTGGCGTTGGACCGAGATTTTTCACATGAACATGTTTCGGGTTGTCTTTCCGGTGACCGATACCGGAATGGGCTTCCAGTTTTGACCCATCCGGCATGTGAACGGTGGCCGCGCTGATGTCATAGACGGCAATACCGCGTCTTCGATATCCGGAGCTGGAACTGCTGAACAGTTTGCCGATGCCGCTGAAAACACCGGCATTGTCCTTTGTCGGGTCTCCAGGTGTGGCATAGGCTAGAACCGGTGCCTTATTTCCCGTTTCGTCCTTGTTTTTCAAAGCGACGGCAGGTGCCTGTTGCCGCGATACGCGCGGTTTGAGCTTCGGGGTGCGATGGCGAAGGTTGGCCAGCGTGATCGCATCTGCCGGCATGCCGTCTGCCTCGGTTTCCGATGTCTCTTCGACAGGATTTGCCGATGCCGCGATCGTTGCGACTTCAGCGGAGATTTCCGAAGCAGATGGGACTTCTTCTTTTTCTGCTGCTGCTAAGACACCGACTTTTGTCAGGTTTTCGTACCGTCCGGAGGTTTCGGATTGAGCGGTTAAAAGAGCGCGCGCCAACTGTTGACCAGCGAGTTTTGCGGCAAGAACTTTTTTGGCCGCTTCCCTCTCCGAATTTCCGATTGTCGCCTTGGAAGGTACCGATTTTACCGACGTTTCAGCAACAGATGAGCGGACTGCCAGCGCGGCTTCGACCGCATTTGCAATTCTTTCTTCGTCAATCGGTGCCGTTGCAGTGAATAATGGCGCAGGTTTCGCATTCGCCAGGTTGAGCAAATCGGACGTAGCAGGCGGGGTGGTTATGAAGTGATTTGGTACCAGTTTCGACCCAACTATCATCAGAAGGACAACCAGTGCGCCTATGATCGCGGGAATTCCAGTGATGCCTGAATAGACCAACCAACTTCTGGTGAGACCGGCCGCGGTGGTCTTCTTGTTAATCTGCCGATTTTTCAAAAACATTCAGGCGAACCACTCTTGGTCATATTCTCGAAACCGAACGGACACCCGCGACCACTTGGATCACGTTGCAATTCACGCAGTCTTTGGTGGCGAAATTGCCCCAAACGATCGTGCCCATCCAAGCGTTGAAGTATCGTTGTTTATGGTAACCATGGCGTTTACAAACATGGTTAACCGAACGTTACGCTTCGTGTCGGCGCCCCATAATCATCGCAAGGAGGCAATTTTCAGGCAGGCCGGGAAAATTGATGATTACCCGGGTGAATTGGGCGATTTGGTGCAAAAACAACCAAATTCAACGGTGCAATCAGTTGATCAAACTGCGCTTCACCAAGGATGAACCGGGTGCTCAATTTTCTCTTGAACCTTGACCGTGAGGTTAAAACCCGGCACATGCGGGGCAGACAGCAGTCGCATCTAAAGGCTCTCAATGTACCTGATCATTTTTGACGTGGACGGCACGCTGGTTGACAGCCAGAACACCATCTATCATGGCCTGAAAGTCGGCTTCGAGGCCGTTGAAATGCCCATGCCGGATCGTCAGACAGCGCTGTCGATTGTCGGGCGTTCACTTGAAGAAGCCTTTGCGGATCTTGTCGGGCCAAACCATACCGACAAAGTTCCGGTGATGGCGGAAGCCTATAGGCAGTCCAAGATCTCTCGGCGCAAACAGGGACTTGATATCGATCCGCTTTATCCAGGTGCCAAAGAGGCAATCGACCGCCTTCATGCGAAGGAGAATATTCTCCTTGGTATCGCAACAGGCAAGGCGTTGCGCGGTGTCAGGCATATGCAGGATACACACGACCTGCATGACCGGTTCGTAACGATACAGACAGCCGATACTTCGCCGTCAAAACCGCATCCGGATATGATCTTGCGAGCGATGGCTGAAACGGGAGCCGAACCGCACCGCACGCTTGTCATAGGCGATACCGGTTTCGATATGGCCATGGCCAAGGAAGCGGGAGCTCATGCCATTGGCGTGACATGGGGTTACCACGATCATTCCCGACTGACCAATGAAGGTGCAGACCGGATAATAGACAGCTTTGATGAACTTGATCAGTCTTTAGCTGATTTGTTGAAATTTGACGAGGAAACAGTCTGATGCGTGACTTTATTGAAGTTTTGCATGAAGATGCCGCCAAGAACCCTGAGCAGCGTGCCCGCGAACTTTCGAAACGGGAACTGCCGAAGCGGTTTTACAAAGAAGCAACGTATGTCGCGACCGAGGATGGATTTGCCATCCAGTTGGATGGCCGACAGGTGAAAACACCTGGCAAAGCGACATTGCTTTTGCCAAATGAGGCGCTTGGCGCTGCAGTTGCCGCTGAATGGGCGTCGCAGGAAAAGGAAATCAATCCGGCTGCAATGCCGCTGACACGCATTGCCAATTCCGCCCTGGATGCTGTTTCGGTTCGATTTGATGAAGTCGCGGAAGATATCACCAAATTTGCTGGAAATGACGCCCTTTGCTATAGGGCTGACGATCCGCAAAGCCTTGTGGATCAGCAGCGCAATCTCTGGGACCCTGTGGTGGAATGGGCGGGCGATCTGCTCGGCGGCAGATTTGTCCTGATTGAAGGGATCATGCACAAGGCTCAGCCGGACGCACTCCTGGAAGCCTACAGGGCACGTATCGCAGGCGAGACCCCCTTGCGTCTTGCTGCCCTTCACACGGCCACAAGCCTGACCGGGTCGGCCCTTTTGGCATTGGCTCTGAATGAGGGGCGTTTGAGTGCAGACGATGTCTGGAAAGCTGCACATGTGGAAGAGGATTTCAACATAGACCGCTGGGGAGATGACGCTGAAGCGGCTCAGATCCGAGCTTACAAACGCACCGAATTCGACGCGGCATCTCTGATCTTGAACGAACGGTAAGAGAGCTTACTCTTCCATAAGATTCTGATTTGAAAGATAATTCAGCTTTGGGTGCGGGCCCTGGCAGTCGCATGTGGCCATACGACGTTCAGCCCAGGTAGAACGTTGTAGCCATCAGAAAGAATATCAGGACACCAAGCACGTCGTTGGACGACGTGATAAAAACGCCGATTGCCATTGCTGGATCGATGCCGATCTTGTCGAGCACGAGAGGAATGGTTGCACCGACCATTGCTGCGAGCGTTGTTACACAGAGCAGCGACAGGGATGTTGCAAGCGCCAGCCGGAACGGGTCATCGATCGGTACGACAGTTGATGCGATAAGTACGAGACAGCACAGGATTGAGCCGGCGATGGCACCGTTGAAAAGAGCGGCGACCAGCTCTTTCATCAGTCGAAAAAAGATGTCACCGGTCCATAGGGCTCCAGTGGCAATGCCTTGCACTGCAACAGCGGACGCTTGAAGTCCCGCATTCCCGGCCATGGACATGATAACGGGAATGAAGGCTGCGAGAATTGCGGCTTCGGCAAGTTGATCTTCATAGGATCCAACAACCGTTGCCGCGACACTGGCACCCACAAGACCGGTGAGTAGCCAGGGTAGGCGACCTCGGACAATTCTGAATACCGTGTCATCAGATCGGGCTTCCGCCGAAACACCGCTCATCAGCAGCATATCTTCGTTTGCTTCTTCCGATGCGATTCTGGTGAGCTGCTTCGGCGTGACCCGTCCGATGAGCACGCCATCGCCGCTCACAACAGGCACTGTGCGCATGTCGCGTTTACGGGCAAGGCGCAGCACCTCTTCCTGGTCCGTATCTGCGGAAACCACAACGAAATCACGGTTCATGATCTTGCCGAGTGGCGTTTCGCTCGGGGCCAGCAGAAGTTTTCCGACTTCAACGGTACCAGTCAGTTTTCCGGTAGCATCCGTGACATAGACCGTAAAAATCTTTCGGATCCTGTTCGCCTCTGCACGCATTTGGCTGACGGCTTCGCCCGCCGTACATGTTTCTGGCAGGGCGACGAATTTGCGCGCCATCACCCGCCCGGCGGTGTCGTCGGCATAGGAAGCGCGGGTGCCAATGTCCTCGACATCGGGAAGGCGCGCAATCAGCTGGTCTGCAACGTCGTCCGGAAATTCATTGAGGATTTCAATCGCATCCTCGGGATCGAGGCCCGCCAGAATGTCGCGAAACTGATCAAGCGTTGATTCCTCCATCAGGATCGATCGGAATTCCGGACGCAATTCGGCGACGACCTTGATGGACGGATTTGCTGGAAGCCATTGAAAAAGCTTGCGCGCATGTTTCAGCCGGAGACGTGTCAGCAGTTGCATGACATCGATAGGGTCCCATCGCTTTAGCAATTCGACCAGTTGTGTTCGCTTGCCGTCCCTGATCAGGTCACGCACCACCTTCAACGCCCCATCATTGGCGTCCAGCGGCTCCTGAGCCGGTTCACGTGTCCAGATAACGGGCTCAAGCTCGGATGCAGAACTGAGATTGCTCATTGGAAACAGGCTCCGAATACACTGGCGCCGCTTTTATTTCCGTATTGTGACGGCGTTCTGACAGGCGGGATCTGAAACTCAGACCTTGAATTCCTCTAAATCGGCAAAGGCTTCTCGAAGCTTGTCCGACCAACCACGGGACAACTTCTGAAAATAGGGATCGTCCTGTTCGATCCGGATCTGGCGGTCGGTTGAAAACGTATCTGTGTTGTAAAGCAGCATATCAATCGGCATCCCGACTGAAAGATTGGACCGCAGGGTGGAATCGAAGGAAATCAGAACCAGCTTCGCCGCTTCACCGAGACGCATGTCTGTGCGGGTGACCCGATCGAGGATCGGTTTGCCGTATTTGTGCTCGCCGATCTGCAGATAAGGCGTGTCTTCCGAGACTTCGATGAAATTTCCGGCGGCATAGACCTGGAACATTCTGGGTTCCTCGCCCTTGATCTGACCGCCCAGGATGAAAGTGACGAAGAAGTTTTCGGCATTTGTGGCGAGCGCTTCGCCATCGATCTCCTTAACCTGTCTGACGGCGCTGCCGACCAGTCGGGCAACTTGGAACATGGTTCTGGCGGTCATCAGGGTGGCCTTATCGCTGTCTGCCGAGGCGATATGTTCGCTAAGCAGCGAAATGACAGCTTGTGTGACAGCCAAATTGCCTGCGGAAAGCAGCGTAACTACCCGTTCGCCAGGTTCCTCCCAGACATGAAGCTTCTTGAAAGTCGAGATATTGTCGACACCGGCGTTGGTTCTGGTATCCGCCGCGAACACCAGGCCGCGATCCAGTTTCATGCCGACACAATAGGTCATCCAAAAGCCCCTCAGTCATCTTTCTGCGACGTTATCTCAACCAGTGAACCTGGTCTTTGGAGCAAGGAACATGACAGCTATTGCTGCTGTTGAAAAGCGGCCTGAGCCACATCGACTTCAACTTCAAGGTTTTCCTCCAGACCGCCAAACCGGATGCCCCGTATTGGAGCAGCCGATCTGGAGTCCAATCCTACTGTCAGGCGGATATAGCGATCTGTGGGGCACATGGCATTTGAAATATCGAAGCCCGTCCAGCCAAGTCCACTGATGAGCACCTCTGCCCAGGCATGATGGGCTTCCGATACCTGCTCATCTTCCAGAAGGAGGTAGCCGGATACATAGCGGGCCGGAATACCGATGGATCTTGCTGCGGCGAGAAAGATATGGGCGTGGTCCTGACAGACGCCTTCACCGGCAGCAAGCGCGGCCGTTGCTGGCGCGTGCGTCTCGGTGACGCCGACCTTGTAGTCCACCTTGTCCCGGATGGCATGCATCAATGCATGAAAACCTTCAATCTTGTCGTGCCCTTCGGCAAGCGTT
>NZ_JAILWL010000241.1 GCF_025698965.1 Roseibium sp. | reverse complement strand
AGCAATCGAGACATATGGTGAGCCAAAGGTTCCAGCGGATCTTGCCACCCGTCCCTGCATCATCGATACAAATTACCGTTTCAAACAAAACTGGGCGTTTCAGGTTGATGGCGAACGGCATTCGGTCACGGTCAAGGGACCAATTGAAGTCAACAGTGCTTCAGCCGCACGTGAGGCGGCGCTGTGTCATCTTGGTTACTTGAGGGCGCCACTCTTTTTCGTTTATAACGACATCAACAAGGGAGATCTGAACATTCTCCTGGAACCCTTTGAAGAACCAGAGCGCGGCATTTATGCCGTCTATCCGCATCGACGGCACCTGAGTGCAAAAGTGCGTGCCTTTGTTGACTATCTGGTTGAATGGTCTTCAAAGCATCCGATTTGCTAGAGCTAATCTAGTTGGGAAGAGGTTCAGCCGACTTTTTGGCTAAATCTGACGAACTACTGGGTAAAATTCGGTTGTTTTGTGCTTTTTGTTTGTTTGCGTGCGCCTGCTGAACATGTCTCTTACAAGGTTTGACTTGCAAATTTGAGATATTCCCACCAGAGTTCACTTATGGATGAAGCTCAAAAACAGATCGCAGCGGGATTGGAACAGGTGTTCTGGAGCCGGGGATTTGCGGAGCCGAGCGTTCCTGAACTCCGGGCGGGTGTCGGTGTCAGCATGCGCACCCTCTATCGCCACTTTCCTTCTCGTGAAGCGATGATACTCGGTGCACTGGAATATCGTCATCAGCGCTATCTGAAATATGTGCGTGAGGGTGTAAGCACGCCCGGACAGGCAGCGGCCGAACAACTGTTCGACAAGCTTGGTGGCTGGATGCGCATGACCAAAGGCAAAGAGTGTTTCTTCCGCCAGGCTTTGGCCGCAAATCCAGACAGCTCGGAAATCGAAGCAACGGTAAAGCGGCACAAGGGTGAGCTTCTGGACTTCTTCGGAGAGCTCAGTGGGCAGGAGCAGTTTGCGTCGACACTCTACATGCTGCACGAGGGCGTCACCGCGTGCTACGCCGAGATGGGTGAAACAGCCGTTGAGGATGCAAAGGCTCTGGTCCGTCAGATGTTCAAGACTGCCAACGAACGGCAGTTTTCCTGAAGACCAATCCGTCAGCACGGCTTGGAAGCTTGATGGAAAAGGAAACGGCGGCTTGAGCCGCCGTTCTTGTTTTTCCGTGTCGGGACCTCGTTTCAGACCCGTCGCGATCTGGCCAGTCTTTCTTCGGCCATTGTGTCGGCCACTCGTTCCGGAGTGATTTCTTCACGATCCGCGCGCTGATAAATCGCGGCCAGCGTGTCGCCGATCGCCTGTGTCTTTTCCCTGACAAGTGCGTCGTTATCGCCGGGTGTCGCGAGTGCGATCGAGATTACACCACCTGCATTGATCGCGTAGTCGGGTGCGTAAAGAATTCCGCGTTTCTTCAGCGCGGCGCCGTCGGCAGGTGTCTGCAGCTGATTGTTCGCTGCGCCGGCGACAATGCGCGCCTGAATTTGCGGAATGGTCCGTGCATTCAATCCGGCGCCGAGGGCACACGGGACAAAAATGTCTGCGACGACCTTGTGAGCTTCAGCCGGGTCGACCGCTATTGCACGGAATTCCTCAATCGCCTGCAGAACGGCTGGTGCATGAATGTCGGAGACAATCAGGTTGGCGCCTGCGTCATGAAGCTGCCGGGCGACATCGAAGCCGACATGGCCAAGACCCTGAACCGATATCGTCTTGCCGTCGAGATCATGACTGCCAAATACATGTTTTGCAGATGCCTTGATGCCTTCAAAAACACCAAGTGCGGTATAAGGCGACGGATCGCCCAGGCCGGTTGCGCTGGTACCTCGTACGTGGTCGGTGTGCCGAGCGACGGCATCCATGTCATTAGGGGAAACGCCGACATCTTCGGCAGTGATATAAGTGCCCGACAGGCGTTCGACGTGACGGCCAAAGGATTCCATCAATTCAATGGACTTTTCCTTGCGCGGGTCCGCCATGATCACCGCCTTGCCGCCACCAAGATCGAGACCAGCAAGCGAATTCTTGTAAGTCATTCCGCGGGAAAGACGCAGTGCGTCCGTAAGCGCGTCGGCCGGGTTTTTGTAGGGCCAGACACGACAACCGCCCAGAGCCGGTCCAAGCGTTGTGTCATGGACGGCAATGATCGCGCTCAGGCCGGTGTCCTTGTCCTGAACGAAAACGATATTCTCGTGCTCCCCCATTTCCGGATGGTCGAAAACGGCGCTGTGGTGGACTGATGTGTGCAAGGCGTTCATTGTTGGCTCTGTAAGGTAATTATCATTACAAATATATTAGGCTCGAACGGAGGAATTTTGTGTCTTTTCTCCTAATATCCGAGCCTGGAGCGGGTTATGTGTTCCGCCATGTGTGGAAAATTGTGAAAATTATTCCAAATGACTTTTGCGGTGCGAAACCTGTCCGGCCATCTTCCTGCCGTCTTCTCTGGGCATGGGCTCCTGTGGCATGTAAATATATTACATCTCATTGAGAAGGTACTTCCGGTGCATCGTCTTTTTGCCAGACTGTTTTCGGTTCTTTGTGCGGCCAAACGCCGAATAGCAACAGGAAGTGTGCTGCTGCTGGCATCGGTTGCCAGCGCTCAGGCGCATCCGCATGTGTTTGTGGAGGCACGGTCCCAGCTTGTCTTCGACGACAGCGGTCAAGCGGTTTCGGTCAAGCATGTGTTCCGGTTTGACGATGCTTTTTCCGCCTTTGCCATCCAAGGTTTCGACACCAACGGCGATGGGGTTTATTCCCGGGAGGAGTTGAGCGAACTGGCCGACGTGAACGTCGAAAGCATGGCCGATTTCGGGTACTTCACTTTTGGCGACAATACGCGGGTCGAATTCGATTTCAGCGCACCGACGGACTATTGGCTGGAGGTCGCGACTGTTCCGCTGAATGATTATTGGGTGATGAAGCCCGAGGATTTCGAAGCGATCCAGGAAGACATTGAAATGAACGGAGGAACGGCCCCGGAATCGGTCGATCTTCTGGAGCTTCACTTCACATTGCCCCTGAAGGATCCCAGTGACACTCAGAACACCATCACCATCGATGTCTACGACCCGACTTACTATGTCGATTTCCGTTTTGGTGAAGAAGAAAACGCAGTCGGGACGATCAATGCACCCGGCGTCTGCAAGCTGACCCGAAAAGGGCCTCCGCCGCTGGATGAAGCCACTGCCTATGCTCTTGCACAGGTTGGAGCCGATCAAAGAGACCTTCCGCCGGAACTGCAATCGGCAGCTGCCTCCCAGGTCAATCAGCTGATCGTTGACTGCACAGAAGTCGGCGCAGCAGCGGGAGCGGTTATACCCGCTGAAACCGTTCTCCAAGCGGAGAGCCAGGATGCAGTTGCCGCGCAAAATCCCGAAGTGGCAGACGCTACAGCATCACAAGATGGTTCCCGCTCCAGAGCAGTTGACGTTACCGAGAGGGTTGAAACCGCGGTCGCCGTGATCGAGGCGACCGATGATCCGGTTGTGCAGATCGGCGTGATGGATCAGGTTTTCGGGACCATTGCGCAAAAGCAGAAGGATTTCTATCAGGCGCTGGTTGCCAGTCTCAGATCATTCCGCAGCAACCCCAATGCCATGTGGCTTTTGATGGGCCTATCCTTTGCCTATGGTGTTTTTCATGCAGCTGGACCGGGACACGGCAAGGCGATCATCACGTCTTATGTCGTTGCCAACAATGAGACGCTGCGCAAGGGCATCATACTTTCCTTTGCTTCGGCGTTTGCACAGGCCGTAACGGCCATTGTTCTGGTCGGAGGTCTTGCGGTCGTCTTCAATCTGACGAGTATCGCCATTCAGGACACTGCCCGCTGGTTTGAGATCGGGTCCTATGTGATGATCACCGGACTGGGCGGCTGGTTGCTGTGGCAAAAGGCCGGGAAGTCGCTGACAACCAGCGTAGCGGCGCGGCTCGGTGGCGAGCGGTTTGCTTACGCGGGAGCGGCGGCACATGATCATTCCCATGGCCATTCGCATGATAATCACCACCACCATGGGCGTCACCATCACGGACATCATGACCATCATCATGAGATTGGCGCGGATGGTGTGTGTTCAACCTGCGGACATGCACACGCTCCGACACCGGACATGATCCAGGGCAAGATTACCCTGGCACGCGCCGCTTCGATTGTGCTTGCTGTCGGGTTGCGCCCCTGCACCGGTGCGTTGGTTGTTCTTGTCTTTGCGTTGTCACAGGGCATGATCGCTGCCGGTGTGGCGTCGACGCTTGCGATGGCCGTCGGTACCGGGATCACCGTTTCGCTTCTGGCAGGATTGGCCGTTGGAGCAAAAGACCTTGCCGTAAGATTGTTCGGTGAAGGCAGTCCAATGTCGATGAAAATTCACCGCACCATAGAAATTTTCGGTGCGGCGATCGTGTTCCTGCTCGGCGTGACGTTGCTGATTGCCGCGCTCGGCTGGGGGTAGCGGCAGTCAGGCGAAGCGGGAAAGGCGATTTCCGGATCGGCGGCCTAGTGACCGAGCCGTTTTTCCCTGTAGCTGCGCACGGCATCGCCAAAGGCTTCGAAGAGTTTCCTGGAGGGGCCGTCTGTCATCACCCAATATTCGGGATGCCATTGCGTGGCGAGAACATAGCCGGGGCTGTCCTTGACCGACACGGCTTCAATTGTACCGTCTTCGGCCTGTGCTTCGATGATCAGGCCATTGCCCAGATCACCGACGGCCTGACGGTGAAGCGAGTTGACTTCAAAGGGCTCTGCGCCGATGACCTTTTCCAAACAGCCTCCGGTCGACACTTCAATCGGGTGGGCAATGCGGAAGCGTTCGTCCTGATGGTCCGATGCCGGTGCCCGGTGGTCCTTTCGACCCGTCAAGGCCTGGATCTCGGTGAGAAGGGTGCCGCCAAGAGCGACATTCAGTTCCTGCATGCCCCGGCAGATGGCAAACACCGGAATGCCGCGTTCGATGGCGCGCTTCAAAAGAGGTAGGGTCGTCGAATCCCGATCCGGGTCGTAGGGGCCGTTTTCCTCAGTTGGAGCTTCACCATAAAGCTGCGGGTTGACGTTGGAACGCGATCCCGTCGCCAGGACACCGTCAACCTGATCGAGAGTCGCGTCCAGATCAAGGTCTGCTCCAAGCGACGGCAGGATCATTGGAATGGCGTCCGATCCTTTCAGAAGCGCATGAAGATAGGTTGAGTTGACGGCATGCCAATTGAAGCCATCAATGGCCTTTACATCAGCTGTTACCAGAACGAGCGGTTTTGTCATTTTGGACCTGTGTTTCAGGAGTTTTTCCAAGGATGAAGACGAAAGGTGTTCGGGTGCGGCGGTTTTCAGACTAGTCCAGCAATCCCAGATCCTGGGCAACTTTGTAAAGCTGGGCTGCGTTCTTGTTGCCGACCTTTTCCCGGAGGTTTAGCCGGTGGGATTCAACTGTGCGTACGCTGATGCCAAGATCCTTGGCCACTTCCTTGTTGGGTTGACCCCTGGCAATGGCCGTCAGCACCTGACGTTCCCTGTCGGTGAGCCCATAAGGATCTTCAACGGGTGCCGATGTGTTGGCTCCAACCAGGGTCGGGCCGACGGCGGAGGAAAAGTAGTATCCACCGGACGCAACACTCGTGATGGCCGTGATCATTTCCGCCGCTGAGATATCCTTCAAAATGTAGCCGCGTGCACCGGCCTGAACGACACCGCGCACATATTCCGGATTGTCATAGACCGACAGGATCAGAACTGCGATGTCCGGTCGGGTCTTGCGGATTTCCATGGCCGCTTCCAGTCCGTTCATTACCGGCATGGAAACATCCATCAACAGGACGTCAGGTCGCAGTTCCAGCGCCAGATTGACCGCATCCCGCCCGTTGGTGGCTTCGCCGACCACTTCCAGCTCCGGTACTTTCTGAAGCCGTGCGCGAATGCCGTCGCGAACCAGTTCGTGATCGTCGGCAAGAAGGACGCGCGTATGTTTGCTGCTGGCATGTGGTGAAGGTGAATGCACTGTCATTTCGTCATCATGCCGCCTTTGCCGCCGGGTTGTCGAGCGGCATTTGGACTTTTATCCGGGTGCCTCCGGACGCCCGCCGGCTGAGGGTCAGTTTGCCACCATAAGTCTCAATCCGCTCGCGCATGTTGCGGAAGCCCAGACCCCCGGATTTCGGCAATGGACGCGGCAGTCCGACACCGTTGTCTTCAACGGACAGGAACAGGTTCTGCAGGCCGACTTTCAGGCTGATATTGACCTCGCTGGCCTGGGCATGGCGAGCCACGTTGGTCATGCATTCCTGAACAACCCGGTAAAGCGCAGTCTTGGCTCCTTCCGAGAGCCTTGTGTGGCATTGCTCGGCGGTGACATTGACCGTAATGCCGGACTGGTTCTGGAATTCCTTGCCGAGGCTGCCGAGCGCAGCCGCCAGGCCCATGTCGTCAAGGACACTCGGCCTCAGATCGCGTGAGATGCGGCGGACCTCGGCGATGGTGCCGTCCAGTGTTTTCAGACATTTGGCAGCCTGGGACTGGAGGTCCGGATGCCGGTTGGCTTCGCTATGGATCATCTCCACACCATATCGGACCGAAACAAGCAGTTGAGAAATACTGTCATGAAGCTCGGTGGACACGCGTTTGCGTTCCTGTTCCTGAACCTGAAAAATCCTGTTGGTCAGTTCCTTCAGCTTGGTGTCGGCAAATCGCTGTTCGGAGAAACGAACCCCGGCGATCAGCGATCCGGCAATAATGATCGCGGCCAGCGTGATCATGAAAGTCACAAGCAGCGTCTGGCGAATGCTGCGGGAAAAATCGGCCCTGATTGCCGAGACCTCCCTGGCGATGTCATCGGTATAAAGGCCTGTACCGAGCATCCAGCCCCATTTGTCCAGAAGGATCGCGTAGCCGAGTTTTTCCTCAACCGAGCCGGTTGAGGGTTTGTGCCAGACATATTGATGGAAACCGCCGCCACTTTTGGCTGCCGCGATCAGATTCCGGATCACGAAGTCGCCGTTGTCGTCTCTCAGGTCCCACCAGTTGCCACCGACCAGATGCGGCAGTTTGGGGTGAACGATGTTGGTGCCGTCGAGCGTATAGACGAAGAAGTAGCCGTCATAATCAAAGGTCAGGTTCTGAAGGATTTCCTTTACTTCTTCCTGAGCCGTTTCCCGCCCGTTCGGTTCGTCGTTGTAGATCTGCTCGATGGAGGTCAGTGCCAGACTGACATAGTTTCGGATTTCCTGCCGTTTGGAAGCCAGAACACGCTGCTCGACAGCCTTTGTCTCGGCGGCAATGAGTTCAAGGGACTGATAGTAGGTCGCAGCACCGATCAGCAGGGAGACCGCAATCAGCGGCAGGATGGTAATGAGCAGCAATTTGGTCTTGAACGTCACGAAATTTGCCCTCTTGTTGCGCGAGCGTTCTGCGAATTTCAATTCTCTTGCGTACTTCTCGGTAGAACTACTGAGAAGATGCGCAAAATCACGAATAGCGCACTGGTCTCCCGGTCAACTAGACATACGCGGAGATCGGTGCAAGTGTGTATTCCGGTCCGATATCGGGTCCGTTTAGGGAGGAAACTAATGGATCGTCGTTCATTTATCAAAAAGGCTGGTATTGGTGCTGGCGGTATTGCTGCCGGTTCCGCGCTTGCTGCTCCGGCAATCGCGCAGGGCACCAAGGATATGGTGATTGTCTCCACCTGGCCGCGTGATTTCCCGGGTCTGGGTATTCCTGCGCAGCGTCTGGCAGCTCGTATTGCAGAACTGACCGCTGGCCGTATCAACGTACAGTATTTTGCCGCCGGCGAACGCGTTGGCGCTTTTGACTCCTTCGACGAAGTCGCTTCCGGTAACGCTCAGGCCTATATCGGCGCTGACTATTACTGGAAAGGAAAACATCCGGGCTGGGCAGCGTTCACTGCGGTTCCGTTCGGTCTGACCGTTACCGAAATGGACGCCTGGATCAAGTTCGGCGGCGGCCAGGAGCTCTGGGACGAGCTGGCTGGCGAGTTCGGCCTGAAGAACCTTTCCATGGGTAATACAGGCGTTCAGATGGGCGGCTGGTTCAACAAGGAAATCGAAACCGCTGACGACCTGAAGGGTCTGAAGATGCGTATTCCTGGTCAGGGTGGCGACGTGATGGCGAAACTGGGCGCGTCTCCTGTCTCCCTGCCGGGCGGCCAGATCTACGAAAACCTTGTATCCGGTGCGATCGACGCAACAGAGTGGGTTGGTCCGTTCAACGACTACTTCATGAAGTTCTACGAAGCGGCCAAGTACTACTACTATCCGGGTATGCACGAGCCGGGCGCCATGCTTGCAATGGGCATGAACAAAGCCTGGTGGGATGGCCTCGACAAGGTCGATCAGCAGATCATCGTCGCAGCCTGTGCGGAAGAGAACGCCAACACCATGGCGGAAACCAACGCAAACAACGGTGTCTATCTGGCACGCCTGATCAACGAGCACGGTGTTGAGCTGCGCGAGTTCTCTGACGAGATCTACGACAGCTTCGGTGAAGCCGCTCAGGAAGTTCTTGAGGAAGCAATGGATCATTCCGATCTTTCCAAGAAGATCTTTGAGAGCTTCATCAAGGCCCGTTCGGAAATCGGCAGCTGGATGGCGATCTCCGACGTCGCATACAGCAACAAGCGGAACCGCTTCCTCGGCATTCCGGAATAAGCCGGACGGTTTAGCTAGGGGACGGGAGAAATCCCGTCCCTCTTTATATGCAAAAGACAAAGGGCACTGCCACGATGACGGCCTTGGACAACGTTCAAGACGGCTCGCATGCCATGAATTCCGGTCATACTCCATCCCCGGAGAGCGCACGTTTATTCCGGCTTTTCGGCTGGATCGTGCTCGCGGTCATGGCAGCGTTTCTCCTCAACAACTATCTGACCTACTGGCAGAATCTGCCGGGAATCGCACCGATCTTCGGTGGCCGGGCGAACGGGTCCCTGCCGCTGCTCTGGTCCTGGCTGCAACTGGGTCTCTATGCGGTTTTGGTCATCTGGGCATTTGCCTATGTTCTCAGAAGCGGACAGACCACGCTTCGCGATGACAGTCTGACGATCAGCAAAATCAATGCTTTCATCATCCGGGCGGCTTTCTTTGCCGTTCTGATCGTGGGGCTGGCCGATACGGTGATCTCGTTCCTGCGTGTCGAGGGATTACTGGCCGACGTCGTTGGCTCCGGGCTTGCCGACGATCTGGGCAAATCGCGCTTCCGCGGCGCATATGTGCATATGCCTTTGATCGGGCTTTCAGTGGTGATTGCCGCATTCACGCGAACACTCGGCTTTACCTGGCTCGCGCTTCTGGTCGTTGTCGCGGAGCTTCTTATCGTCATCGGTCGGTTTGTCTTCTCCTATGAGCAGGCCTTCCTCGCCGATCTCGTGCGGTTCTGGTACGCGGCCCTGTTCCTGTTCGCCAGTGCCTATACGCTGCTGGAAGAGGGGCATGTACGGGTCGACGTTTTCTACGCCGGCATGTCGACGAAAACCAAAGGCTACGTGAATGCCATCGGCTCCGTTGTTCTGGGCATGAGCCTATGCGCCGTCATCATGATTATCGGCATGGGTGGCAAGCAGAACATCATCAACAGTCCGATCCTGACTTATGAGGTCACGCAGGCCGGTTTCGGTCTATACGTGAAATATCTCATGGCCGGGTTCCTGGGTGTCTTTGCCGTTTCGATGATGGTTCAGTTCGTGGCCTATTTC
>NZ_JAILWL010000240.1 GCF_025698965.1 Roseibium sp. | reverse complement strand
AGGCCTGCCACATTTGAGCAAATGTATCTCGAAAGTCGACTGCGTCACGTTCCTGTACCAGGACGGACCGTTTGATTTTCTGCCCGTAACGGAGACGGGCAAATGAATACCGGCCCTCAAGACGTTTTCCGAGCTCTGGCCGACCCGACGAGGCGGCAGATCCTGCTGTACCTATCGGCTGAAAGCCTCGCAATCGCTGATATTGCCGAGCGTTTCGACATCACCCGAACCGCGATCAACAAGCATCTGACAATTCTGGAAGAAGGAGGCCTCATCAGTCGAGAGGCCCGCGGACGCGAACGACGCAACACACTGAACCCGGAGCCACTCAGGTCTGCATTCGAGTGGCTTGGATACTTCGAACACTTCTGGGACGAAAAGCTCACCAATTTGCAGCGTGAAATCGCCAAGGACATGAGTGAACTGAAGGAAACCGACAAATGACGGAAACGACCATCACAAAGACCGTTATTCTGAATGCTCCGCGCAATGTCGTTTGGGACTTCCTGACGAAAAGTGAAAAACTGGCCCGCTGGTTCCATCCTTCGGAAAACGATCTGGAGGAGGGGGCTGAATATGCACTTTTGGATCAACGCGCCGATATGGCCCGGGTTTGCTGGGGAACCGTTCTGGAAATGCGCCCGCACGAAAGTCTGGTCTATACATTTACCGTCAAACCGCTGAATGGCGCCATGACCACGGTTCGCTGGTCGTTAAAGGAAGTTGCCGGAGGAACTCAACTGACATTAGTTCATGAGGGGATCGAGAAAGCAGCAGGTGAGGCGGCTTTCATGATGCTGAGTGCGCTGGATAAAGGTTGGGATGATCACCTTGGACGCCTCAGGCAATTTGCTACCGATGCTGTGTCCGCATAACGAAAGGCCATTAACCTGAACAGGTTGTGACCGATGTTTCGTTTGATCCAATTGCTGTCCCTGGCGTATTCCATAAAACAAAGTAGACAGGGGCAGCATGACAACACTTGTTTGGTTCCGCCACGACCTTCGTATCAACGACAATCCAGCGCTATTCGAAGCAGTGGCAAGAGGGCGGATCCTTCCTGTTTTCATTCGGGAAACCCCGGAACAGTCAGGTGAGGATCATCCGTTGGGCGGTGCAAGCAATTGGTGGCTGCACCATAGCCTGGCCGCGCTGAAAAAATCTCTCCCCGGTCTGGTGCTTTTGAAAGGCTGCGCGAGGCATCTGATCCCTGCGCTCGCAAAGGATACCGGTGTCGAGGCGGTTTACTGGAACCGCGGCTATGAGCCACACGTGGTCGAACGCGACGCCGATATCAAGAACATGCTGAAAAGCGAAGGGTTTGAAGCGAGGAGCTTCAAAGCAAATTTGCTGTTCGAGCCATGGGAAATGAAAACCGGAACGGGTGGTCCCTTCAAGGTTTATTCTCCTTTCTGGCGAGCGATGCAAAAGTTGGGCGTGCAACAGCCGCTACCGGCGCCCGGACAAATTGAGTTCATCTCCGGTCATGACGGCGTCGACCTGGATCAATTTGATCTTTTGCCGGAGGCTCCGAACTGGGCTGCCAGATGGAATGATATCTGGGACCCGGGTGAAACCGGTGCGGAAGAGCGGCTCACGGCGTTTCTAAGCACAGGCCTTGAGGATTATGGCGACTTGCGCAACCGGCCGGATCTGCCAAAGGTTTCCCGTCTTTCTCCACATTTGCATTTCGGAGAAATCTCACCGCGCCGGATCTGGCACGAAACGCTTCTTCATGTTGGCAAAGCTGAATCACTGCGCGCGGATGCCATGAAGTTTCTTTCGGAAATAGCCTGGCGGGAGTTTTCCTCTCATCTCCTCTTCCACTTTCCAAAACTGCCATCGGAAAACTGGCGTCCTGCCTTTGATGCCTATCCCTGGCGGAACCATCCGGCAGATCTTGAAAATTGGCAAAAAGGGCAGACCGGGTACCCGATTGTGGATGCAGGAATGCGTGAACTCTGGCAAACCGGCTACGTGCACAATCGGGTTCGGATGATTGTTGCCAGTTTCCTGGTTAAACATCTTCGCCTGCACTGGTATCACGGCGAGGCCTGGTTCAGGGACACGCTTGTTGACGCCGACCTGGCAAACAATTCCGCAAGTTGGCAGTGGGTGACAGGTTCCGGTGCGGACGCTGCTCCATACTTCCGCGTGTTCAATCCGATAAGTCAGGGCCAGAAATTCGATCCGAACGGGGCCTATATTCGAAAATGGGTGCCGGAACTGAAAGACCTTGAGACGGCTTTTCTGTTCGCGCCGTTTGACGCCCCATCTGATGTGCTCACAAGGGCAGGGGTGGAGCTGGGGGAAAACTATCCTCATCCGATTGTCGACCATGCTGCTGCCCGCAAAGCCGCACTTGAAGGCTACAGCGCCGTTAAAGAGGCGGGACAAAACGCAGCTTGACGGCAAGGAGCAGCCCGGTATCGTCCGCGCAAATCCGGAACGAGGTGAGGAGGCGTTTAGGCCTGTCACCGATTGCTCTCATGAATTGGAATGCTCAATGACCGATGACACAGCCCCCTGGCCAACCGAGCTGCGGGTTTCTGAGAACAGGAAGACGCTGACAGTTGCCTTCAACAACGGCGAACGCCACGACCTGTCAGCAGAATATCTGCGCGTTTGCTCACCCTCCGCAGAGGTAAAAGGGCATAACCCCTCACAGAAGCAAACGGTTCCAGGCAAACGAAATGTCGAAATCATCAAGATCGAACCGGTAGGCAACTATGCGGTACGGATCCATTTCGACGACATGCACCATTCCGGTATCTATACCTGGACCTATTTTCGCGAGCTTGGCAACGAGCCACAGAAACACTGGGGCATCTATCTTCAGGAACTTGAGCAAAAGGGACTGAGTCGCGACCGCTAGCACCTGTCATCGATCTTTTCCGAAACTGGAATTGTGGAAGCAGAATCAGCTATCGTTCCTGATGGCTTGACCCGCGCCTTCCCCCTCCAATCGGAGCAGCAGTTGACCTGCAGGGCAAATTGCATCGGCATCACCTGACCGCGCATGCACATAAGGAGGGATTGTAGCATTTGCGCGAATTTCAGGAGGTTGCAAATGAGATTGTCAGCACCCTTGTTCCGCTTGAAACGCCTGGCCCGTCAACTGGCACGCAAAGAACGTTTGCCTCACCATGCCGCGCTGGACATGGTCGCGGCTGATGAAGGGTTTTCCAGTTGGGGGCTTTTAGCAGCGTACTACAAAACTCGGCAGAACAAGATCGGGAAACCTGAAGCCAGCGTTCTTGCCGGATTTGGAGACGGGGAACTGCTGATTCTGGCGGCTCGTCCCGGTCATGGCAAAACACTGTTTGGGATCGATTTGCTGGTTGAGGCTGCCCGATCGGGCCATCAGGCATTTTTCTTTTCCTGTGAATGTTCGTTGGAGGACGTGAACCAGCGTTTGTCGCACAGTGCGGGCAGGGACCCCAAAGTAAATTCCAGACTTCTGATCGACCTTTCGGATCGCCTTTGCGCGGATCATATCGAAACCGGGCTTTCCATGGCCGAACCCGGCACAGTTGCTGTGATTGATTATCTGCAGGTGCTTGACCAAAGGCGATCGGAACCTGAACTCGATGTACAGATCAGGCAGCTGAGGCGTTTGGCCCTGAGGAAGGGAATAAGGCTGGTTTTCCTGTCACAGGTTCATCGCTCATTTGATCCGGATAAAAAGCAATTGCCGGGCTTTGCGGATTTGAGGTTGCCGAACCCTGTCGCATTTCAGCAAGGGCTGTTTCCTGCACGATGGTGAAATGGCCGTTCTCCCGAATTGAAAGTCACCGCAATCCGTCTGTTGCATTTTTCCAGTTCCGAACAAAAAAAGCCGGGCAATCCTGCCCGGCTTTTTGCATCGTGGAATTTGTGCTTTAGCGCTTCACAATGATCTTGGAGCCGACGGAAACATTTTCATAAAGATGAATGATGTCTTCGTTGGCAAGCCGGATACAGCCTGAAGAAACCTCTGAACCGATCGTCCACGGCTCAATGGTTCCATGAATGCGATAAAGGGTGGAACCGATATAGAGCGCGCGTGCGCCCATCGGATTGCGCGGGCCTCCCGGCATATAGGACGGGAGAATGCGGCCTTTCCTGCGCTCGCGGGCACGCATTTGTGCAGGCGGCGTCCAGCTCGGCCATTCAGCCTTGCGAGTAACACGATGGGTGCCCGCCCATTGGAAGCCTTCTTTGCCGACACCGACGCCGTACTTCATGGCCTTGCCGCCCGGCAGCACATGATAAAGTCGACGCTCGGATGTATCGACAACGATCGTGCCGGGTGAATACGGGCCGTCGTAACGGACCTTCTTGCGCTTTACAGGTGACTTACCACCCGGATGGTATTTGGGTGTGACCCAAGTATTAGTGCTGTGATCGAAATATCCGGCACGTGCGAAAGCATCGCCGGGAAGCATCAAGGCTCCGGCAAGCACAGCAATCATTGCAAATAAAAACGTCTTCATCTTTGTCCCCCATAAGCGCCCAGCCCACATTTGGCGCGCTACATATCGAAGGTTACGTTAAGAAAATGTCCTTGCCGCTCTATTAACAATCATGGCCCAAAACGGCTTCGAAAGGAATCTCACGTTGATGTGAGCAGGGCTCAGGTCGATCAATTCTGCTGAAATTGCAACGAAAATATGCTCTCGCACGGATTTATCCCGGTAAATCTCCTCAAAGATGCTGACAAATGTACCAATGAATAGGCAGCCGTTGATTTTTTCCCTAGAGGAAGAGTTTTTGAAAACAAACGCTGAAAACTGACCTCGATCAGCCTCCTGCACCCTGTCGATGAAAACGAGATTCGGGCGACACAGCGCCGGAAGTACTTGTTCTGTACTTCCGGCCGAAAGACGATTTAGCAGTCCTGGTGTGCGACCGGAACATAAAGATCGCCACCATCACGATACTTCTGCGCCATCTCCGCCATGCCGGTCTTTTGCGCTTCTGCCCGAATGTCGTGGCTGATGCGCATGGAGCAGAATTTCGGACCGCACATGGAGCAGAAATGCGCAACCTTGTGGGCTTCCTTCGGCAGGGTCTGATCGTGGAAATCGCGGGCCGTATCGGGATCAAGCGACAGGTTGAACTGATCTTCCCAGCGGAATTCGAAACGCGCCCGGGAGAGAGCGTCATCCCGTGCCTGAGCCCCGGGGAGACCCTTGGCGAGATCGGCTGCATGGGCAGCGATCTTGTAGGTGATCACACCGGTTTTAACGTCGTTGCGGTCGGGTAGGCCGAGATGTTCCTTCGGAGTGACGTAACACAGCATTGCGCAGCCGAACCAGCCGATCATCGCAGCACCGATTCCAGATGTGATGTGGTCATAACCTGGAGCGATATCCGTGGTGAGCGGCCCGAGCGTGTAAAACGGGGCCTCGTGACAGCACTCAAGTTGTTTGTCCATGTTCTCCTTGATCTTGTGCATGGCGACATGGCCAGGACCTTCGATCATCACCTGACAATCCTTGTCCCAGGCAATTTTGGTCAGTTCGCCGAGTGTTTCCAACTCGGCGAACTGCGCTTCGTCGTTGGCGTCTGCTATGGACCCCGGTCGCAGACCATCTCCTAGACTGAATGAAACGTCGTAAGCGCGGCAGATGTCGCAGATCTCGGAGAAATGCTCATAGAGGAAACTCTCCTTGTGGTGGTGCAGGCACCATTTGGCCATGATCGACCCGCCGCGGCTGACGATCCCGGTTACCCTGTTCGCCGTCATCGGCACCATGTGCAGGCGAACCCCTGCATGAATCGTGAAATAGTCGACACCCTGTTCTGCCTGCTCGATCAAGGTATCGCGAAAGATCTCCCAGGTCAGGTCCTCAGCGACACCGCCGACTTTTTCCAGAGCCTGATAGATCGGCACCGTGCCGATCGGTACCGGAGAATTGCGGATGATCCATTCCCGCGTGTTGTGAATGTTCCGGCCGGTCGACAGGTCCATCACGGTGTCGGCGCCCCAGCGGATCGCCCAAACCATCTTGTCCACTTCCTCCGCCATGGAGGAAGTGACCGCAGACGTTCCCATGTTCGCGTTCACCTTCACCAGGAAGTTCCGACCGATGATCATCGGCTCGCTTTCCGGATGGTTGATATTGGCTGGGATGATGGCACGTCCGGCAGCGACTTCGTCGCGCACGAATTCCGGGGTCACATGGTCTGGGATACAGGCCCCCCAATCATTACCGTCACGCGCAATCGAAAGAGAGCGTTTCTGGTTTTCCCGGATGGCGATAAATTCCATTTCCGGGGTCACGATACCTGCGCGCGCATAAGCCAGCTGCGTAACCGGTCGGCCTTCTTTTGCCCGCAAGGGTTTTGTCGTGTTTGGAAACTCCGGCACAAGTCGTTCGTTGGAAACGAAACCATTATCGGCAGGTTGAATGGCACGGCCTTCATATTCTTCAACATCATTTCGCGTGAGTATCCAGCCGCGCCGGATCTTGGCGAGCCCTGATGAAATGTCGATTTGCGCCTGGGGATCGGTATAGGGCCCGGAGGTATCGTAGACCGTGACTGGTGGTTCACCTGCGGTCGGGTGTACGCTGATCTCTCGCATCGGCACCCGAATGTCGGCGTGAAATTCACCGGCAACGTGGATCTTGCGGGAGGCCGGCAGGCAACCGGTCGTGATCTTGAAGGATGGTGTCGTCATGGTTCTCTCCTTGAGCGGATAGCTCAGAAAGACCCGTCGTCATGCTTTTGCAGGAAAGTGGATCAGAATTGATCCCAAAGAACGTGATCGGACTGCGACCTGCTCCGATTGCTTCCTACGCCAGTATCATCTGGGTCAGGTTCAAAGGGTCGCTTCACTTCGCTTGCGCGATGTCCACCTCTCAGCCCCCTCAGCGGGGCTCCCCTGCAGGAACGGAGCCTATGGGCGAGAGAGCGATTCTGTCAATTGCAGGTAGCAGATATCCATGAGTCCAGAGTGAAATTTTCGGCCGGCCTGTTTTTCATTCAGGCTCATTGGAGAGATCGAACACCCGCTAAAAAAACAGGCAGCCGGTGGGCTGCCTGTTTGATGCCGGCTTGTTTTAGCCGAGATTCAATTCCTTGAAGAAATCATTGCCCTTGTCATCTACGACGATGAAGGCCGGAAAATCCTCGACTTCGATCTTCCAGATTGCCTCCATGCCGAGTTCCTCGAACTCGACCACTTCCACTTTCTTGATGCAGTCCTGAGCGAGGCGGGCGGCCGGACCGCCGATGGATCCAAGATAGAAGCCGCCGTGAGCCTGGCAGGCACGGCGAACCTGTGCGGACCGGTTGCCCTTTGCCAACATCACCATGGAACCGCCGGCTGCCTGGAACTGGTCGACATAGGCATCCATGCGGCCAGCGGTGGTTGGTCCGAAGGAGCCTGAAGGCATACCTTCAGGGGTTTTGGCCGGGCCGGCATAATAGACCGGATGATCCTTGATATAGTCAGGGAGCGGCTCTCCTGCCTCCAGACGGTCGCGAAGCTTGGAATGCGCAAGATCGCGAGCGACGATAAGCGGACCGGTCAGCGACAGGCGCGTCTTGATCGGGTGTTTGGAAAGCTCGCCCAGGATCTCGGACATCGGTCGCGTCAGGTCGATCTTCACAACATTGTCCGACAGATGGTCGTCGGTCACTTCCGGAAGGTATTTTTCAGGATGCATTTCAAGCTGTTCCAGAAAGATACCGTCCTTGGTGATTTTGCCCACGGCCTGACGGTCCGCCGAGCAGGAAACAGCAAGTCCGATCGGCAGTGAGGCGCCATGGCGCGGCAGACGGATCACGCGAACATCGTGACAGAAATACTTGCCGCCGAACTGGGCGCCAACACCGGTTGCCTGGGTTAGTTTCAGGATTTCCTGTTCCATCTCAAGGTCGCGGAAAGCGTGACCGAGTTCAGAACCTTCAGTCGGCAGGTTGTCGAGATACCGTGCCGAGGCAAGTTTCGCGGTTTTCAGGTTCATCTCGGCTGATGTGCCGCCGATGACAATTGCCAGGTGATAGGGCGGGCAGGCGGCCGTGCCGAGGGTGAGGACCTTTTCCTTCAGAAAATCGATCATCCGGTCATGTGTCAGAAGGGACGGCGTTCCCTGAAAGAGGAAGGTCTTGTTGGCAGACCCGCCGCCCTTTGCCATGAACAAGAACTTGTAAGCGTCTTCGCCATCCGCATAAAGCTCGATCTGTGCCGGCATGTTGCTCTTGGTGTTTTTCTCCTCGAACATGGAGATCGGTGCGAGCTGCGAATATCGCAGGTTCTTTTTGTAATACGCATCGCGCGCACCTTCGCCGAGCGCGGCCTCATCCGTGCCGTCGGTCCAGACCCGTCGTCCTTTCTTGCCCATGACAATCGCAGTGCCTGTGTCCTGGCACATGGGCAGAACGCCGTGGGAAGCGATATTGGCGTTTTTCAAGAGATCGAACGCAACGAATTTGTCGTTTTCGGTGGCTTCCGGATCGTCGAGGATTTTCTTCAGTTGCTCCAGGTGACCGGGGCGCAGGAAATGGTTGATATCCTTGAAGGCTTCCTCCGCTAGCAGGCGCAGTCCTTCCGGCTCGACCATCAGGACTTCTTCCCCGTTGAACTCCGCGGTTTTGACGAAGTCGGACGACAGCTTGCGATATGGTGTCTGATCTTCACCTTGCGGGAAGAGGGCACTGTGCTGATAGTCGGGGGGCGTAACGGGAGCGTTCATAAGACGGCTTTCCTGATCTGGCTGTTGCCGGTCAGACAAGGAACCGGCTGCGCTGGAACGTTGAGTGCTGTCCTCATACGGCAAAAAGGCCGCAAACGCCAAGTCCTGCGGCCTAATGATTTGGTTGGATAAGGAGAACTTCGACTTATCTTATGGCAGTCAAATCCAGGGTGACTGTGACAAGGTCGCCGACCGTATCCGTACCGACGCCGGATCCGAGCTTGTAGTCAAGCCTGTTGACGGTGGCCTTGCCTTCCGCCTTCGCGGTGTCGCCGTCAATGTCCAGCGTGAAATCCAGTTTGACCGGATGGGAGATCCCCTTGATGGTCAACGTGCCATCGGCGCTGTAGCTGTTGCCTTCCACTAGTGAAACCGCGTCCGCTTTGAATTCGGCAATTGGAAATGAGTTGACATCAAACCATTCGGAACCCGGCATGGTTCCGTCAAATTGCGGATTACCGGTCGAGGCGCTCATGGCCTTGACGTCAACTGCGATTTCAGCTGTTTCCGGTGCGTTCGGATCAAATTCGATGCTTGCCGTCCATGTGGCGAAAGTGCCCCTCAACGTGCCTTCACCCTGCTGGACTTCAAATCCGAGGGTGCTCTGTCCGGGATCGACGTTCCAGGTGTCGGCCATCACTGGTGAGTTGACGACGATTGCTGAAGAAATGGATAGTGCAAATGCAATATTTCTCAGAGCCATATAGAGTTTTCCTAAAGTTGAATTTCAGGATTTGTTCTTCGCCGACGCGGTGGAAACCATGCGTTTCAAGGTATCGTCGCGAGCGATGAAATGGTGTTTGAATGCGGCGGCTATGTGGACGACAATCAGTGCAATCAGCAGATAGGCTCCATATCCATGCAACATCTTGAAGAAGCTTTCCGCTTGTTCCTTGGTGCCAAGGGCTTCTGGAACAGGCAGGTGGGGCACCGGCTGGACGTTGAATAGGACTGTCGGAATACCCCAGGGAGAAGCAGACACCATCAACCAGCCGGTGATTGGCATTGCAAAGAGCAGGGCGTAAAGACCGATGTGGCCCAAATGCGCAGCCAATTTTTCCAACGGATGCATGTCTTCC
>NZ_JAILWL010000024.1 GCF_025698965.1 Roseibium sp. | reverse complement strand
CCAGGGCTGTTTGACCGAGATGTCTGGAGCGACCAACAGCGAGAAGCGCCGTGTTGGCGGCGCCGCCGTCGATGGATCGGGTTATACGCATGGCCCCATTTGGAGTCAACACACTTTGTCAAAAAAGATTCACAGAAAGAAAGGCAGTTCGATTTTCTTATATTTCTCCGAGACTTAATTTGGATATTTTGTGCCGCGCCGCAAATATCACAGCTCCGCCCTTCATAGCGTCCCCTATATATATAAAGCGCTGAAAAGACGTGCCTGATGTGGAAAGTCGGACCCCACCTTCAAAAACCACAGAACGGACAAATTCTCGATCTAGGGAATGCATAATCTCCGCCGGATCCGTGTCTGGCAGAGCGGAAACAATTGACCTTTTTAATCAAACACTGCATGAAGCAGGTTCTAATTTGTTTGGCACCGCTGAACTGAAGGCTCCGCTTCTGTGCGAAACGGGTCTGATCTGCTGACGAGCTGTATGAAGGACCGGACGGGTATAAATGCATTTTGGCCCTTTCCATAGCGCACAGTCCATTCGCATCGAACTCGGTGAAGCTCCCCCATTGCGCGGATACGAAGGTCGCAATGGCATGTCGGACCGCCGACAGGTTTCCCTGCGCTGGCTCGCCGGAACGGTCCTGACCGGTGTTACCTCCCTGGTTCTGATGGGCGGTGCGCTGATGGCGGCACTGGATGGCCAGTACAGTGTCGAGGCCGCCCCCTCTTCCGATGCATTTTTGAACGGCTTTTCGAGCGCCAATGGTGGCAGCAGCAAAGGTGACCGTGTTCTTCGGACCGCAGCAGAATATTCCAGCAAACACGTCATTGATGTGAATGTGGTCTCTCGGGTCGGGGACAGGGACAATATCCGTGTTCAACCGCATGTCTTTGTCAGCGCGACCTTGGCAACCCGAAAAGACCCCGAGCTGGCCAACCAGATCCCGTCCTTCAATCCGCTCAACATGTTCGCGGAAAATCTGGACGACGACCTTTCCGGCGCCGCCGGTGAATCGGGCACATCCCTTCTGGTCGATTCCCTTTACGGAGCGAAGCTTGAAAGCGAAGTCAGCATCAGCCTGACACCGTTCCCTGCTTCAAGCGGTGACATTGACCTCGACAGGACACCATCGGAGACCGAAGTCGAGCTAAGTGTCCGCGACATTGCCAGAACGATGTCCATCGACGCGGTTGAGATGGCCGCAAAAACTCTGGTCGATCCCGGCCGCTTTGATTTCAACCTTGCCCTGCAGCCGGACCTTGAACGTTATGCCGTCAGGATCACGCCGGAAAACGTGTCTTTCGTTTCAAAGCGCGATGAAGAAATCCGCTTTGCCGGCATGGATGAAAGCATCGTGCCCGTCATCAAAGGACAGACGCTTGCAGACCTTCTTCTGGACCATGAAGCGACGGAAGAAGAGGCGACATCGATCACGTCAGCCTTCACCAACCTGTTCGGTATCTCCGAGCTGGAGGACGGTCAGCGGCTTCGAATTGCCTACGCGCCTTCACCGGAGGACCTGGAGCGGATGCGTCCCGAACGCGTCAGCCTTTACACCGACAAAGAGCATGATGCCACTGTCGCCCGGTCCGACAGCGGTGACTATATCGAGGCCGAAGAACCAAGCACCTTCCTGGCAGACGCCTTTGCAGAAGCCGATCGCGTTTCCTATGGCGGCCCGACGCCTGCGATCTATGACAGTCTTTACCAGACAGCCCTTGAGCAGAAGATGCCCGAGGAGATTATCAATGATCTGGTACGCATGTTCTCCTTTGACGTGGATTTCAATGCACGTGTCCAACCAGGCGATGCGCTCGAGTTGTTCTATACCGAGGGTGACGGCAAGACCGGTCCGAAAATCCTCTATGCGGCGCTCAATACCGGTGACTCGACCCGCGAGTTCTACCGCTATCGCACTCCGGATGACGGTGTCACCGATTTTTATGACGACTCCGGCCAGAGCGCCAAAAAGTTCCTGATCCGCAAACCGCTGAATGGCGGCAAGTTCCGCTCAGGGTTCGGCATGCGCCGACACCCGATCCACAAATACACCAAGATGCACCGTGGTGTTGACTGGTCGGCGCCGCGCGGAACGCCAATCATGGCCGCAGGTGACGGCGTGATCATCAAGGCAGGCTGGAGTTCGGGCTACGGCCGCCGTATAGAACTGCGCCACACCAATGGTTACACGACCACCTACAATCACCAGACAGGTTTTGCCAAAGGCATCAAGGAAGGTATCCGTGTCACCCAGGGCCAGATCATCGGCTATGTCGGTTCGACGGGCCTGTCCACCGGCCCCCACCTTCACTACGAAGTGCTGGTGAACGGTCGCTACATGGACCCGATGCGGATCAAGTTGCCGAAGGGGCGTACACTGGAAGGCGAAATGCGCGCAAACTTCGAAGCTGAACGTCACCGTGTCGATACGCTTCTGGACCGCGCCCGCAAACCTTCGCGCATCGCGGCCTTGAACTAGAGCTATCAAATGAATGTCGGATGCGCTTTGACGTTCCGATCAAAAAAACGCCCGCGGAACCAGTTTCCGCGGGCGTTGTGCTTTAGGAATTAGCTTCTGCTTCAGGCGGCGGCAATCTCGGAACCTTCCACCTGGAAGATCAGCCTGTCGGCGCCACCGGAAACATCCACTGTCTGACCATCCAGGATGTCCCCGGCCAGTATTTTCTCGGCCAGCGGATCCTGGACATCCTTCTGGATGACCCGCTTCAGCGGACGGGCCCCGTAGGCCGGATCATATCCCTTCTGCGCCAGCCAGCCGAGCGCACTGTCGTCCAGCTTGAGCGTGATCTTGCGGTCCGAGAGCAACGCCCGGAGACGTTCCAGCTGGATCTTGACGATATCGCCCATTTGCGACCGCTGGAGCCGGTGAAACAGGACGATTTCATCAAGCCGATTGAGGAACTCGGGTCGGAAATGTCCGCGCACAGCTGTCATGACCTCGTCGCGAACCGCATCGCTGTCCTGACCTTCCGGCTGGTTGACCAGAAACTCGGCCCCCAGGTTCGAGGTCATGATGATCAGCGAGTTGCGAAAGTCCACGGTCCGTCCCTGACCATCCGTCAGGCGGCCGTCGTCAAGAACCTGCAGCAGCACGTTGAAGACGTCGCTGTGTGCCTTTTCGATCTCATCGAACAAGATCACCTGATAGGGACGACGCCGAACCGCTTCGGTCAAAGCTCCGCCCTCTTCATAGCCGACATAGCCGGGAGGTGCTCCGATCAACCGGGCAACGGAGTGTTTCTCCATATATTCCGACATATCGATGCGCACCATCGCACTGTCGTCATCGAACAGGAAGCTTGCGAGCGCCTTGGTCAGTTCCGTCTTGCCGACACCTGTCGGGCCCAGGAACATGAACGAGCCGATCGGCCTGTTCGGGTCCTGAAGTCCGGCTCGCGCCCGACGAACAGCCGTTGAGACGGCATGGATTGCCTCTGCCTGGCCGATAACCCGATGCGCCAGCACATCTTCCATGCGAAGCAGCTTCTCGCGCTCGCCTTCCAGCATCTTGTCGACCGGAATACCGGTCCACTTGGAGACCACATGGGCTATGTGCGACGGCGTGACCGCTTCGTCCACCATCGCATCGGCATCTTCAGTTGCTTCTGCTTCGGACAATTGGCGCTCCAGGTCCGGCACGACACCGTAGGCAAGTTCCCCGGCCTTGGCGAGATCACCGCGCCGCTGCGCGATTTCCAGATCGATACGAGCCTGTTCCAGCTGTTCCTTGATCTTCTGTTCAAGGTTGAGCTTTTCCTTCTCGCCCAGCCAGCGATTGGTCAACGCCTGCGACCCTTCTTCAAGATCCGTCAGTTCCTTTTCCAGTTTCGCCAGACGATCCTTCGAAGCCTGATCGCTTTCAGCCTTGAGCGCTTCACGCTCGATCTTCAGCTGAATGATCCGGCGATCCAATTCGTCCAGTTCTTCCGGTTTGGAATCGACCTGCATTCTCAAACGGCTCGCAGCTTCGTCCACCAGGTCGATCGCCTTGTCCGGCAGGAACCGGTCGGTGATGTAGCGGTTCGACAGGGACGCAGCTGACACGATGGCGGAATCGGTAATGCGAACACCGTGATGGAGCTCGTATTTCTCCTTGATCCCGCGCAGGATCGACACCGTATCCTCAACCGTCGGCTCCGTTACGAATACCGGCTGGAAACGTCTTGCAAGCGCAGCATCCTTTTCCACATGCTTGCGATATTCATCAAGCGTGGTTGCACCAACGCAATGCAATTCACCGCGGGCCAGTGCTGGCTTCAGGAGGTTGGAGGCATCCATTGCCCCATCTGCCTTCCCGGCACCGACAAGCGTGTGCATTTCGTCGATGAACAGAATGATCTTCCCGGCAGCCGCTTCGACTTCCGACAGAACCGCCTTGAGCCGTTCTTCAAATTCACCCCGATATTTTGCACCGGCGATCAGCGAGCCCATATCCAGGGCAAGAAGTTGCTTTTCTTTCAGGGACTCAGGAACGTCGCCATTGACGATCCTCAGGGCGAGACCTTCGGCGATCGCGGTTTTTCCGACACCCGGCTCACCGATCAGGACCGGATTGTTCTTGGTCCTGCGTGACAGTACCTGGATCGTCCGTCGGATTTCCTCGTCGCGGCCGATAACCGGATCAAGCTTGCCGTCCCGGGCAACCTGGGTCAGATCACGCGCATACTTTTTCAGGGCGTCATACTGGTTCTCGGCCGTGGCGCTGTCCGCGGTCCGGCCTTGCCGCAACTGGTTTATGGCTTCGTTAAGACCATTCGGCGTGATGCCGTGGCGTTTCATCAGTTTGCCGGCTTCACTCTCAGTGTCCATTGCCAGAGCAAGCAGAAGCCGTTCGACAGTCACATAACTGTCGCCAGCTTTTTCCGCAATCTGCTCCGCCTGCTCAAATAGGCGGGCAGTTGCCTGCGCCATGTAAAGCTGACCGGATCCGCCAGAGACTTTCGGCATCTTGTCCAGCACACCTTCCAAATCCCCTTTCAGGGCTTTGGCCTGGCCGCCGGCACGGTCAATCAGCCCGGAGGCCATGCCTTCCGGGTCATCAAGCAGCACTTTCAGAATGTGTTCGGGCGAAAATTGCTGGTGCCCCCGCCCAAGTGCAAATGTCTGAGCCGACTGTACGAACCCACGCGCCCGCTCAGTGTATTTTTCAAAGTTCATTCGTAGCCTCCTACCCGTCCACACCACCCGAAGCGTGGGGAACGTTATGGGATTCGGACCCCGCATCCGGGCATCCGTGCAGCCTCATTGAGCGCTGCCTCCATAATATAGTGTTGCATTTTCATCACAAAAGACCCTTTTGCCGAAAACTGCCCCACAAACAAAAACGGCGCCCCAACGGACGCCGTTTTAATGCATTCAACTTATTCGAAGCTGACTATTCGGTGACAGTGGCAGCCTCAGTCGGCGCTTCTTCCGCAGACTTTGTGCGGCGCGGACGTGTTGTCCGGCGGCGTGTTTTCGGCTTCTCGTCTTCCGATTCTGCATTCCCTGTCTCGGAACCGTCGGCAGTTGCAACCGGTGCGTCTTCAGAGACAGCCTCGGAGGTCGTTCTGCGTGGGGTTCTTGTTCTGGGAGTGCGCGTCCGGCGGCGCGGCTTTTCATCCGCCTCTGCATCATCGCCCTCGGCATTTTGACCCGCTCCGTTCACCTGACCTTCCTGATCTATGACCGGCATGTCCTCGATAAACGGTTGCGGGCTGTCAGCATCGACAACATCACCATCCGCGGTTACACGCTCAGGTGCAGCGCGATCCTGCGACGGACGCTCAGAGCCGTTCACCGGAGCCGGTGTATTGGCGGACGTTGCAGTGTCCTGCCCTTCTTCGGCCTCGTTGCGCGGTGCCTGTTGCTGAGCCGCGGGTTGCTGTTGCGGCTGTGCTGCGGCGACGATACGCAGATAGTGCTCGGCGTGCTGATTATAGCTTTCAAACATCACACGGTCGCCGGATGCTTGCGCATCACGAGCGAGCTGCTGATATTTTTCCGCAACATGCATCGCCGTGCCACGGATTTTCACATCAGGACCGTTAGATTCGTAAGTCCGGGTTAACGGATTAGGACCCTTGCGGCCCCGTCCGCGCATGCGCTTATTGCTTTGATTTCCTGGTCTCATCCTGCCGTTTTCTCTTGCGGAACGGCGGTCAGTTATTCACTGACCCAACATCGGAATTGCCTAAAACCGACACGAAAAACTCACCGAAACCAACAGTGCTGGTTAGCGGCTGTCATTGAAAACTTACGCAGCGCGTCATAGGCCGCTGGCCAACACGCTTGTCTTTTTCTTCGACAGTCCGAAACACCGGAAAGCCCGATTAGCAACGACGTCCAGAACGCTAAAACTGCGCCTGTCACCACATTGCCGGATGCGTATGCCCCGCTAAACGCTGATAACATCTCCGGTCTCGGCAAGGTGAACCTACCCGTTTCCGCGACGATTTCCAAGTGCTTTTTCGCCTTTGGATCAAAACAATGAAATTATGCCTTCCGAGCGACGGCAACCCGGTCATTTCCGGAGAGATCCTTAATGATTTCAATTGCTACAAAGCCATGATGACGCAGCTGTTTTTTCACCTCGTCAGCTTGGTCATAGCCAATCTCAAATGCAATCTGTCCGTTGGCCCGTAACAGCCTCCCCGCATCCTCGATAATGCTGACATAGGCATCCAGACCGTTTTTTCCGCCATCCAGCGCAAGTTTTGGGTCGTGATGAATCACTTCGTCCGACAACTCTGACAGGACGGAGCTGCGGATATAGGGAGGATTGCTGATCACCCAATCCATTTCCCCTTCATGTTTGCCAGACGAACCGGTCCTGAGTGCCGAAAGATAATCGGCACAAACGGGGTAAAACCGGTTGCAAACTTTGTGCATCGCAGCATTTTCGGAAGCGCAAATCAGCGCATCTTCCGACAGGTCGATCGCGATCATCCTGCTACGAGGCAGTTCCGCCAAAACAGAGATCGCAATTGCACCTGTCCCGGTTCCCACATCGCACATAAGAAGGGCACGATCAGGATCACTTCTTTCCAACACCGCATCGACCAGCGTCTCCGTGTCCGGTCGCGGTTCCAACGTCGCGGCATTCAGACCGAACCGGCGACCGTAAAATTCCCTTTCGCCGAGAATTCGGCCAACAGGTTTGCCTTCAAGACGTTGTTTTGCGTACGTCAGAGCTTTTTCGGCATCCTCGCTTGAAACATCGTTGTGCTCATCCAGTACAAGTTCGGAAATCGATATCTTCAAAGCCGCACTGACAAGAAGTTTTGCATCCAGGTCAGGTGTCTGGAGTTCCGCCTGCCGAAATTGATCTCGAACCTGCCGGTAGAGCTGGCCAATCTGCATGATCAGGTATCTTCGGAGGCCAGAAGGTTGGCCTGATGGTCCATGATCAAGGCATCGATCACCTCTCCAAGCCCCTCCCCGGCAACAATTTGCTCAAGTTTATAGAGAGTAAGGCCGATGCGGTGGTCGGTGACCCGCCCCTGCGGAAAATTGTAGGTCCTGATCCGTTCCGAACGGTCTCCGGACCCGACTTGAAGACGGCGCGCTTCGGTACGTTCACTCGCGGCCCGTTCTCGCTCTTCGTCATAGACACGTGCGCGCAAAAGCTGCATCGCCCGTGCCTTGTTCTTGTGCTGCGAACGCTCGTCCTGGACAGCGACAACAATGCCGGAGGGAATATGTGTAATTCGAACCGCGGAATCGGTCGTGTTCACGTGCTGACCGCCAGCACCGGACGCCCGAAACGTATCGATACGCAGGTCGCTTTCCTGCACATCGACATCGACATCTTCAGCCTGTGGCAAAACCGCGACCGTTGCCGCCGAAGTGTGAATGCGCCCACCCGATTCAGTGGCAGGAACCCGTTGCACCCGATGAACTCCGGATTCAAATTTCAGTCGGGCAAACACATTGTCACCGGAAACAGAAGCAATGACTTCCTTGAACCCGCCGACTTCTCCTTCGCTTGAAGAGAGAATTTCGACTTTCCAGCCCTGCAACTCAGCGTAACGCTGATACATGCGAAAGAGATCCCCGGCAAACAGCGCCGCTTCGTCTCCGCCGGTCCCGGCCCGAACTTCTAAAATAGCGTCGTTGGCATCCGCTTCGTCTTTTGGCAGCAGGCCGATACGAACATCCTGGGACAGGTGTTCGACGCTTTCGGTAAGCTCGTCGCGTTCCATTTCCGCAAGCTCGCGCATTTCCGCGTCCGTCTCCGGATCGTCAATCAGAGCAACCGCCCCGGCAAGTTCTTCTTCCGCCTTTATCAGAGCCCGGATCTTTTGAACGAGCGGCTCCAGCCCTGCATACTCGCGCGAAAGTTTCACATAGGCAGCAGGATCCGGGCTCGCCGACATCATGTGTTCGATTTCGGCAAAGCGGTCGAGCAGATTATCAAGTTTATGACGCGCCAGCATACGCGCAGGTTCTCCTACAATCCCGTATCGATGGGTGGACTATGCATGCCGCAGCTAAAGGGCAACATCCGTTTCGGCAGCAAAGCGTTTCAGGACTTCCCGAATATTGCTGTCGTCGTGCCCAGGCTCCAGCCTGGGCTGCAAACGCGCGGACAACCGCCCCGCGTCCAGTGTACGCAACATCGCTTTCACCGGACCAAGCGATGCCGGTGACATTGACAGATCCCGATATCCAAGTCCGACAAGAGCCATGGCCTCCAATGGCCGGCCTGCAAGCTCCCCGCACAAAGTTACCGGGACATGCGCCTTATTTGCGGCATCGACGATGGATTTCAAGGCCCGCAGGAACGCAACATTCAAGGTATCAAACCGGTCCGCGACCCGGGTGTTGCCACGATCGACCGCACAAAGGAACTGAAAGAGATCATTCGAGCCGACGGAAACAAAGTCGACATAGGCCATCAACTCATCCAGCTGGAACAACAGGGACGGCACCTCGACCATGACCCCGAGACGGACATGTTCCGGCGTTGCATGCCCGTGCCGGCGCAGATGCTTGACTTCCTTGTCTACAAGGGATTTTGCCTGCAGAAATTCGTCGACTTCCACCACCATCGGGAACATGAGTTTCAGCTCGCGACCTGCAGCAGCGTGTAGCAGCGCCCTTATCTGTGTCCGCAACAGACCAGGTCGGTCGAGACCAAGGCGCAGCGCACGCCACCCCATCGCAGGGTTTTCCTCCTGGATCGAGCGAAGATAGGGCAAGACCTTGTCACCGCCGATATCAAGCGATCGGAACGTAACCGGCTTGTCTTCCGCCGCATCCAGAATCTGGCTGTATTGCGCTTGCTGCTCGCGCATTCTTGGGAACGAAGACGCGACCATGAATTGCAATTCGGTACGGAACAGGCCGACACCCGCGGCTCCCGATTCGGCCAGATGCGGCAAATCGATCAACAGACCGGCATTCATCTGGAGGGAAAACTCGACCCCATCCTTGGTGACGGACGGTTTGCTGCGCAAACGCCTGTACTGCGCCTGCCGCCGCGCGCGGAACCTCACCTTTTCCGCGTAGGCGTTTTCCAGATCGGCGGCGGGCCGCAAATGCACTTCACCCGTATCGCCGTCGACGATGATGGCATCACCACCATCGGCGAGGCTGACGATATCTTCCACCAGGCCTACGGTGGGAATTCCGAGCGCGCGCGCCACGATGGTGACATGGCTGGTCGGGCCGCCCTCTTCCAACACCAGTCCCCGGATCCGGTCGCGACCGTAATCCAGAAGTTCCGCCGCACCCATGTTCCGGCCGACAATGATGGCATCCTGTGGCAGTTCTTCCACACCCGGTCCGTGTTCACGACCCATGAGTTCGCGAATCAGGCGATGGGCAAGATCATCCAGATCGTGCAGGCGTTCACGCAGATAAGGGTCGGTCTGGCGCAACATGCGCGCACGCGTGTCGCTTTGAACTTTTTCAACGGCGGCTTCGGCCGTCAGGCCGTTCTTGATCGCATCTTCAATCTTGCGGATCCAGCCCCGGTCATAGGCGAACATCCGATAGGCTTCGAGGACTTCCCTATGCTCTCCGGTTGCCGCAATCTCGCCGCTTGCCAAAAGGTCATCGATGGACAGGCGAAGCCGGTTGATGGCCCCGTCAAGACGGGTCTTTTCCCGGTCTGTATCTTCCGCAATCAGATTGGTGACGACGACACGCGGTTCGTGAAGCACCACATGGCCAAGACCCACGCCCTCCGCCAGACCGGTTCCTGTTGCCGTGATCGGCCTCGAGAGATCCAACCCGGTAGCTTCCTGGGCGATCGCCTCCAATTCACCTGCTGCCACCATTTCGGCGATCACCATCGCTGTCGTCTGCAGTGCTTCGACTTCGTCTTCCAGATATGTACGGTGTGACTGGTTTTGAACCACGAGAACGCCGAGCGTACGTCCAGCGCGTAGAATCGGCACACCGAGAAACGAATTGTAGGCCTCTTCACCTGTTTCGGGCAGATAGGTGAAACCCGGATGTGCACTGGCGTTTGGTAGATTAAGCGGGCGGGCTTCAGCTGCAATCAGACCAACGAGACCCTGGCCGACGCGCAGAGAGGCATGGTGAACCGCCTCGCGGTTCAGACCTTCGGTCGCGTAGAGCTCAAGGACACCATCGGCCCGAAGAATATAAACCGAACACACTTCGGCGACGACATTCGATGCGATGAGCACCACAATCTTGTCGAGTCGCTCCTGCGCCGTGATCGGTTCCGCCATGACTTCACGGAGTCTGCGGAGCAATAGGCGCGGTCCGGCTAGGTTGCTGCGCATTGCGCCCCCGTTTGATCCTGCTCCGGACAAGCTCCGGCTCTCATTCCTGCCGGAGCCCGCTTGCCGGATAAACTATCCGTCTAAACCGTATAGCGAATGGAGAGTCCGCACTGCAAGTTCCGCATAGGCAGAATCGATCAGCACGGAAATTTTGATTTCCGAGGTTGTGATCGCCCGAATGTTGATTCCCTTCGATGCCAGACCACGGAAACACTGGGCCGCAACACCAGCATGAGACCGCATTCCAATGCCGATCACCGACACCTTGACGACATCGGTCGCCCCTTCAAGGTTCTGGAAACCGATCTCTTCACGGTTTTCATCCAAAACCTTTTTCGCACGGTCGAAGTCGCCTTCCGGAACCGTGAATGTGATGTCGGTGGTCTTTCCGTCAGGTGAGATGTTCTGGACGATCATGTCCACGTTGATATGGGCATCGGCAAGCGGGCCAAACACGGATTCGGCAACACCCGGCTTGTCGGCCACGTCACGGATAGAGATTTGAGCTTCGTCTTTGGCATAAGCAATGCCGGTGACAACCTGCTGTTCCACGAGTTCGTCCTCGTCGCAAATTAAAGTACCAATCGGAAGGCCGTCATTGCCGACCTGCGGTGCGTCCGGATCGTCAAAACTGGACCGCACGAACGTCCTGACACCGTGGACCATGGCCATCTCGACCGAGCGCACCTGAAGAACTTTCGCGCCGAGAGACGCCATCTCCAGCATTTCCTCAAAAGAAACACGCTCAAGACGTTGCGCCTTGGGCTGAATGCGCGGGTCCGTCGTATAGACACCATCAACGTCAGTATAGATATCACATCGGTCGGCCTTGATGGCTGCGGCGATAGCGACCGCGCTGGTGTCCGAGCCGCCGCGACCCAGGGTCGCGATACGATTGTCCGGCGAAATACCCTGGAACCCGGCGAGCACGGCAACCTGCCCCTGCTCCAGCCGTTCGGTCAGAAAACCACCTTCAATCTCGCTGATACGCGCTGCGCCATGATTCTCATCGGTCTTTATGGGTACCTGCCAACCCTGCCAGGACCGGGCGTTCACCCCCATATCCTGCAGAACGATTGCCAACAGGCCCGATGTCACCTGTTCACCGGATGCGACAACTGCATCATATTCACGGGCATCGTGCAGCGGCGCGGCATCGCGGCAGAACTGCACCAGCTTGTTGGTCTGTCCGGCCATGGCCGAAACAACGACCGCAACCTGATGACCGGCATCCACTTCCCGCTTGACGTGGCGGGCGACATTGCGGATGCGATCAAGATCGGCAACCGAAGTCCCACCAAATTTTAAAACCAGTCGGGCCATACCACTCGTATTCTTTTAAACGTGTCTTGAAGCGCCTGACGCTCCGGATGGATCGGCGCACATGCATACAGGCTGCGTTCCTTTGCTGCAACCAGCTCTCTTGACAAATACGGCAAGACCTTGGAACGACAGCTGACTGGATTTATTCCGCCGATGCCCCGACAGGGCTTCGCCCGAACGAAAGGATCGTCCGATGACAGGCAAGGCTCAACAATCCAAAGGTACGATCGACAGCGAAGAGGTTGCTCGATTTTCCGCCATGGCTGAGCAATGGTGGGATCCAACGGGAGATTTCAAGCCGCTTCACAAATTCAACCCGGTTCGCCTTGCCTATATCAAGCAGGAAGTGTGCCGGCATTTCGGGCGAGATCCGAAAGCCGCCGATGCTTTCAAGGGCTTGCGTTTTCTCGATATCGGGTGCGGCGGCGGCCTCCTGAGCGAGCCGATGGCCCGTCTCGGAGCTGACGTTCTGGGCGCGGACGCGTCGGAAACCAATATCAAGATTGCCCGGCTCCATATGGAAAATTCGGGCCTCGACATCGACTACCGGGCCGAAACAGCCGAAAAACTTGCCGAAGACGGCGAAACCTTCGACGTCGTTCTCAACATGGAAGTGGTTGAACATGTCGCCGACGTGCCGCTGTTCCTCAAGGCCACCAGTCAGATGGTTCGCCCGGGTGGACTGATGTTCGTTGCGACCATCAATCGCACACTGAAAGCCTATGCGTTGGCGATTGTCGGGGCGGAATTCGTATTGCGTTGGTTGCCCAAGGGAACACATTCCTACGAAAAGCTGGTCAAACCGTCCGAAATCGAAGGCCCGGTCAAAGATGCCGGCCTGAAAATTATCGATCGGTCCGGCGTCAGTTACAATCCACTGACAGATACCTGGAGCCAGTCGCGCGACATGGATGTGAACTATATGCTTCTGGCCGAAAGGGCCACGTCCTCCTGATGAGCGATCCGATTGTCTTTGTTCCAGGCCTTTTGTGCACAGAGGCTCTTTTCGCGCCGCAGATCTCCGCGTTCGCAGATCGTCCGATCATGGTCGCAAACCACCGTGAACACGAAACTATTGCGGAAATTGCACAGCATTTGCTGAAGACCGCTCCACCGAGATTTTCGCTTCTGGCACTTTCCATGGGTGGCTATGTTGCGATGGAAGTTCTGCGGATTGCGCCGGAACGCGTCGGTCGACTGGCACTTTTGAGCACAAATTCGCGCGCCGATACACCCGAGCAGACCAAACGCAGAAAATTCCTGATCGAACTGACCCGCAAGAAAGGCTTCTCGAAGGTTCCGCATCTGCTCTATCCCGGCTTCGTTCACGAAATGAATGAAGAAAACGATGTTCTGAGGGCGATCGTCGTCGAAATGGCAATGGACACAGGACCCGAGGCCTTCATCCGTCAGCAGACGGCGGTTTTCACGCGGCCGGACTCCCGCCCGTCACTGAAGGACATCGCCTGCCCCACGCTCGTTGTGGCAGGTGACGGCGACCGGCTGACCCCTTTGCCGATCGCGAAAGAAATCCAGCAGGGTATTCCTGGCAGCAATCTTGCGGTCGTAGAAGGTTGTGGCCATTTGCCAACCCTGGAAGCCCCGGAAAGAACGACCTATCTGCTGACCGAATTCCTCAACGGCAGATAGCTCCGGGCTGGAAACTTTCAACAATTCGCAACAAGTCCTCCTCACTTTGATCGGTGTCAAAGATCCCGCTTGCAGGCAGAGTACAGTTACGTCAACTTAAGGACCGGACCCGGGAGACAACACCTCGGTCCAGCGCCGAACTCTCGTATGGGCCGGAAGGACGGGCGGCACTCGTCCTGGCAAAAGGCCGGCTGCAGCATGACGGACAAAACGCGGAGGATTTCTCATGCCTAGCAAACGCTATTCGGATGCATTTGACTTCAGCAAGATGATGACGGACTGGCCGATGCCGGCATTCTCGAACTGGTCCCTTGCCGAGCGCGAGGACCGCATCGAAGCCAAAACGATCGCCAGCATCCAGAAGATGGGCCAAACGATGTGGTCGCATGCCGAGAAAGCCTTTGACGATCACATGAAATTTGTCAGCCACAGGATTCACGAAGATTTCGAATGCGCAAAATCCCTGAGCCAGTGTGTGGCACCGGAAGAAACAGTGGCCACACTGCAGAGCTTCTATTCAAACATGGCGTCTGAGTACCAGGACCATTTCGAGAAGCAGGCCAGCCTGTTCCGAGACAGCTTCACGGAAAACGCGGCTGCGGTAGAAGAGTTCAACGAGACAGCCATGGAAAGTGTGAGTGAACTGAGCAAAGCCGCTGAAGAGTCCCTTCAGGAAACACAGGCAGCAAAACCGAAGTCGCGCCGGAAACCTGCAACTGCTGCAAAAAAATAAACGAATTTTCAGCGTGAAATGTCTCAAAACCTGATCGAAGATGCCATCATGCCGTCAACGGTGTGATGGCATTCATGACGATCAGTTTTTGTCGTCCGGAAGTTCGGGCAAAGGCAGAACGGAAATGCCTTCCTCAAGCAGTTCCTCGGCGTCCTGAAGCGAAGTTTCCCCGTATATGCTGCGCTCTTCTGTTTCGCCATAGTGAATCTTGCGGGCTTCGGAAGCGAACTCCGAACCGACATTTTCCGAGTTTTCCATGATACGCGTGCGCACAAGACGCAGGGCTTCGACGATTTCCTTCTGACGTAGATTTTCCGGCAACAGCGCGGAAGGTTGCATCGGCGGCGTGCTTACCGGTTGCGGTGTTTCTTTTTTGCTTGCCGGAGCCGCAGGTGCCGCGGCGTTATCGATGCTGGCGACCGGAGACAAGGCCTCGCGCTTTCTGGACGTGGAAACCGCCGGTGCCATCAACGCCTTCCTGACATCGGTCGCTCCGCACATCGGGCAGACGACAAACTTGCGCTCGCACTGCGCTTCAAAGTCTCCGGAGTTCCGGAACCAGCCTTCAAAGCTATGGGAAGCTTCGCAAACGAGCGTGTATTTGATCACGCCGACATCTCCTTCAGGCCTTCGGCAACACTGCACTCGAAGTCCCGTTCATTGATGATCGCGGGAATGCGTGCACGCGCCTTGGCCACGTTTTCAGTATCGATTTCTGCCAGAACAAATCCTGGTTCATCATTTTCCAGCTCTGCAATCACCTCACCCCATGGATCGACGACAAGACTGTGCCCGTAGGTCTCCCTGCCGTCCTCATGCGTGCCGCCTTGCGCAGCCGAAACAACATATGCGCCGTTTTCGATGGCGCGGGCGCGCTGTAGCACATGCCAATGGGCTTTGCCAGTCTGACGGGTAAAGGCCGCAGGTCCGGTCAGCACTTCAGCACCTGCGCGCGCCTGCGTGCGGAAAATGGCCGGGAAGCGAATATCGTAACAAATCGCCATACCCAGCCTTGCAAAGGGAAGATCGGCAACAATGGTTTGTCTTCCCGGTTCATAGGTCGCGGATTCCCGCCAACTTTCGCCATTTGGCAAATCCACGTCGAACATGTGGATCTTGTCATAGCTGGCAAGGATCGCTCCATCAGGCGCTATCAGAAACGCACGGTTGGCAACCTTGCCGTTCTCCAGCAGAATTGCCAGAGATCCGAGATGCAGATAGACCTTGAGTTCTTCCGCAAGTGACTTTGCAGCGCTTAAAAACGGATCGGTGTCCTGCAGCGATATTCGCTCCATGAGCTCATCCCGGCTCCGGACCAGAAGGTTCGACATTTCCGGCGTTTGAATATAGCACGCGCCCGCGCCCGCTGCCGCCCGGATCAATGTTTCTGCATTCGCGGTGTTGTCCCGAGTGTTTTTTCCGCTTCTAAGCTGGATACAAGCTGCCGTGAATGAGGGCATCCGTTTGCCTTAAGGTCTGATTGATAAACGTGGACAATTGCACACTTAATCAGGATGCAAGCAAAGCGTCCAGTTTGCCTGAGCGCTCCAGATCATGCAGATCGTCACAGCCACCCACATGGGTTTTGCCGACAAAGACTTGCGGAAACGTCGACCGTCCGTTGGCTTTCTGCAACATTTCCTTGCGCAAGCCATTGTCAAATGTTGCGTCATGCTCCTTGTAGGCAACGCCCTTTTTGTCCAGAAGGCGCTTCGCTGCCGTACAAAATCCGCAAAGCTGGCGGGTGTAGATGACCACTTCAGTCATTAATTCCGATCCTTTCAGTCAACGTTGTTTCACCGTCACCACTCGCGAGCAGTCGGTCGAAAATCCCGGCGTTATATGCGTCTGGTTCGCGGAAACTCAAGAGACAAGAGAGCTTGTCAGAAAATTCCATCTCCATGCTGGAGTTGGTTTTTCGGGTCGGCATACGCAAATGTGAGCACATCGACAGACGCTGCCCCTGCGGCCAGAAGGGTTTTGCTGCATGCGCTTATGGTCGACCCGGTCGTGATAACATCATCAATCAAAACTACGTGACGCCCGAAGAGATTGCCTGACTGGTTTTTACTGACCTCAAATGCGGACCGCACGTTTTTCTGCCTGTCTCCGGCTGACAGGCCGACTTGCTGACGGGTGCGCTTGTGACGCCTGAGCAGGTCAGGTTGAAACCGGCCACCGCATTCCCGTGCAACCACTCTGGCAAGATCGGCAGATTGATTGAACCGCCGGGATAGGAGGCGACCCCGGTGCAAAGGCACAGGAATTATCAGACTCTGCTTACCAAGAAACTCCGACCCGGTCCGGCTCATCCACCGCCCCATCGGCATTGCCAATTCCCGCCGACCGGAGAATTTCAATGCCAGAATCAGGTCCCGCGCCGGGCCATCATAGAAGGCGACAAACCTCAAACGGTCGAACACCGGCGGGGATGCGATAGCCTGGGGGCTCCAGGCCTCCTCACCGACATCATAGGCAAAGGGTGTACCGAGACGTTGGCACCAGGGTTTTTCAGTGAAAGACGTCTTTTGCCAGCAACTTGCACAAAGTCCTTCTGCGGTTCCGACCTTGGCGTCGCAACTCGTGCATCTGAGCGGCAACAGAAAATCCAGAACCAGACGCGTGGCTGCCTTCGGAACCGATGTCAGTTTGTTGCCGATAGCCAGCACTTTGATCCCTTCTTGAGACGATGTGTGAGAATGCCAAATGAAAATTGTGCACACAACCGCACAGGTGTCATCATTCGGTTGGATCGACAACTTCGATCCTCTTTGACCTTGCCGCCCGGATACCATATGTGGTCGCAGAGTTTTCCAGGGAGTCCGAGCTCAGCATGTCAACCCAGCCAGACCTGTTCGATCGCAGACTTTTTCAGGCCCGCCGCCGGCGCGCACTTAAAGCTGCCAGGCAGGGTGCCGACTTTCTTCTCCAGACCGTAGCCGACGACCTGGAGGAACGTCTTTTTCTCGTCAATCGGACCTTCGGGACTGCGGTGGATCTTGGGGGGCATACCGGGCTTGTCTCGAAAGCTGTTATGAATTCCGGCAAGGCAGACCGGCTGATCAGAGCGGATCTCCTTGTACCCGACCCCAGCCAACCACTGCCGGACATCGTATGCGACGACGCATTGTTGCCTTTCAAGGATCAATCCCTCGACCTCATCGTGTCGGCGCTCAATCTGCAATTCGTCAATGACCTGCCTGGCAGCCTGATCCAGATCCGCCGCGCGCTGGCGCCGGACGGGCTGTTTCTGGCCACACTGCCTGGTGCAGGCACGCTCACCGAATTGCGCGACAGCCTGACCCGGGCCGAACTGGAGATCAAGGGCGGCGCTGCAGCCCGGGTTCTTCCATATGCCGATACACGCGATCTGGGCAGCTTGCTGCAACGCGCAGGATTTGCCCTTCCCGTGACGGACCTCGACACGGTGACCGTACGATACGATTCCATGTTCGCACTGCTTGCAGACTTGCGTGCCATGGGAGCGACATCGGTTCTGAAAGACAGAAGCCGGACGCCGCTTTCACGTCAGGTTCTTCTCCGTGCCGCCGAGATTTACGCTGAAAACCATTCAGATCCGGACAGACGTATCAGAGCGACATTCGCACTTGTCACATTGTCGGGATGGGCACCGCATGAAAGTCAGCAAAAACCACTGCGCCCCGGCTCTGCGAAAACCAGACTGGCTGACGCACTCGGGGTTCAGGAACAAAAGTTATCTGATTAGCAAATGAGTAAATCGAACCGGGTGTGCGATGTTCAGTAGCCTGCGGACGTCATCGCGTCTTGCATTGCGGTCGTGACCGATTTGAAGTAGCCATCTCGAATTGTGGTGCCGACAACACTCATCGACGCGATTAGCACGACTGCAAGCAGACCTGCGATCAGTCCATATTCAATCGCCGTCGCGCCACTCTCATCACGACAAAGACGCCGCGCGGTCCAACGCAGTTTTAACAGATGATCACTGACCGTTTTCGTCACGACTTGCATCTAAAGCCCCTCAGACCACCAATCGTTAACCCGACACTGCCTCCATCAAGTGAGGAATGAGCGGTTCGTCCGCAGCCGGCATAGGAAAATCCCTTAACCTGATGGCTCTGACCCACTTCAAAGCCTGGTTTTCTTGACCTCGCGGAATGCCGTTCCACCTGCGGCAGATAAAAAGTGGCATGAGTAAGTGAAAATCTTCATAAGAGTGACTGGCAAAAGTCAGGGGTGCCAGACACGCTTCGTTAACCTCAATTCCGAGTTCTTCGCGCAATTCACGGATCAGGGTCTCTTCCGGACGTTCCCCAACTTCGACCTTTCCTCCGGGAAATTCCCATAGGCCGGCCATGGATTTTCCTTCTGGACGCTGTGCCAAAAGGATACGCCCATCGACGTCAACCAGGGCGCAAGCCGCGACTAGAACGATCTTGGTCATGTTCTGATGTCCAATTCAAAGGCAGGTGATGACGACCTGGAAGCCGGCGCAGGACCGCCGGACCTGCTTCCGGAGTGCTCTAACTGCGGTAGTCACCGTTGATGGCGACATATTCTTTGGTGAGGTCACACGTCCAGACCGTTGCCGATCCCCTTCCAAGTCCAAGGTCGACGCGAATGACTATGTCTTCCTCTTTCATGACAGCAGAGGCGGCCTCTTCGCTGTAGTCCGGGTCACGTTCGCCTTCGACCGCGACACGAATATCGCCGAACCAGATTGCCAGGCGGTCCCGGTCAGCCGGTTCGCCCGCCTTTCCGACAGCCATCACGACCCTGCCCCAATTGGCGTCTTCACCGGCGACTGCCGTTTTGACGAGCGGAGAATTCGCAATGGAAAGAGCAATCGTCTTGGCGGACTGATCACTTTCAGCACCGTCAACGCGCACTTCCACAAATTTACGGGCACCTTCGCCATCCCGGACGATCTGTTGCGCAAGGTCCAGCATAACGTCTCCAAGCGCCGCCCGAAGAACCGACACGCGTGGATCTTCCGAAGATGTTACGGAACTGATCCCCTTTTTCTCCGCGGCACCGGTCGCAAACAACAGAACCGTATCGGACGTGGACGTATCGCTATCGACGGTCACGGCATTGAAACTGCCGCCGGTTTGGCTGCTGAGCAGGTCCTGCAGAACGTCGGGTGCGATTGGTGCATCCGTGAAGATGAACGACAGCATGGTCGCCATGTCCGGCGCGATCATGCCGGCGCCTTTGGCAATACCATTGATTGTGATCGTTTCGCCGTCGAGCTCAACTGTGCCGGTCGCCACTTTCGGAAAGGTGTCCGTCGTCATGATTGCCTTGGCGGCATCAAGCCAGTTCGCACCGTCCTGCTTGTCTTTCAGCTCCTGGATGACGCTGGAAAAGTTTTCCGCCGGAAGCGGCTCTCCGATCACACCGGTGGAGGCCAGAAAGATTTCGGCAGAAGGACACTCCAAAGCGCCAGCGACAATGTCGGCTGACAACTCAACCGCAGCCTGTCCCTTCTTGCCGGTAAACGCATTTGCATTACCGGAATTCACAAGCAGTGCACGGGCACGACCGTCCGGCAGTCTGTCCTTGCACCAATCCACGGGAGCCGAGGAGCATTTCGACTTGGTGAAGACACCGGCAACAGCCGTCCCCTCTCGGACAGTAACCAGCAACACATCCGTCCGGTCTTTGTATTTGACGCCTGCTTCGGCGGTCGCGAATTGGACGCCGTCGATTTCCGGCATATCCGGATAGGATTTGGGTGCAAGAGGAGAAACGGTCGTCGACATCGGTGCTGTTCCGGAATGTTATTGAAACAGGTGTCCCTAGCCACAAGGACGCGAGAAGCGCAAGCACTTTCGCGACTGATACCAGAAACCAGCAAATACAAAAACAAAACCCGGCCCTCACTCAGGCCGGGTTTTCAGACGTGTTGAAGATCCCGCTTACTCGGACTTCTCACCTTCGGTTTGTTCCCCCCCTTCGGGTGCGTTGGCGAGCGCCTCATCAAGAATTTCGACTGCTATCGCGTCCTTCAGCTCAGCCATCTTGGCTTCGTACCGGTCGCGGATCAGCTGTTGGCGCAATCCGGGTGACACAGCTTCAAGAGCTGGCTTTTCCTGCTGCCGCTTGTCCTCAAGCTTGATCACATGCCAACCGAATTGCGTTTCCACAGGCTCCTTGGTGTAGCTGCCCGGCTCTAACGCGTACACGGCATCTTCGAAAGGTTTCACCATCTGCCCTTTGGAGAAGTAACCAAGGTCACCGCCATTGGGGCCGGATGGTCCCGTGGATTTTTCCCTCGCGAGTTCGGCAAAGTCAGCACCTTCATCGAGTTCCTTCACAAGAGCTTCGGCTTCGGCCTTGTCCTTCACCAGAATGTGACGGGCGTTGATCTCCTCCGCTCCTTCAAAATCTGCAAATTCTTTTTCATAGGCTGCCTGAAGGTCGTCTTCGGTGATCGATCCATCAATTTTCTGGGCGAGATACGCGTTTCTCAGAGCGCGGAGCTCCAGAAATTCCAGCTGCTTTTTGAAATCGGGATCCTGATCCAGACCATCTTCACGCGCGGCCTGGGCGAGCAACTCCATATCGACAACGACGTCGAGCAGAATCTGGCGCCACTGCGCCGGTGGGAAACGTTGCAATTCCTGACCGAGATCGTTGGCTGCAAATGCAATATCAGCTTCCGTGATTTCCGCATTGCCGACTTTTGCAACCACATCATTCGGTTCGGCTGCAATCAGGGAAGCGGATCCGAGCGTCATGGCCAGGAAGGAAACGGCAAGCGCCTGGGCCGGCCTGCGCATCGAAATTCGGAACATAAGAAGTCCTTTACGTAGAGGAACAGTAATTTATTGCCCTCATTTGAGAAGGCGGAGCTACTTTGCCTATTCCAGCGACGTTGACAAGCATACGGCCCCCTCTTATCTGTCGGGCGTCCCTGCTTGCGGGCTGGGATGGCATCTTTTCGGCCGCGATTACCGGCCAGCGCGTTGCGCTTGGCGGCAACGTGGACAGCAATTGAGACGATTTCAAGGGCGGGCGCCATATGCCAGTTGGCGCCGCCTGGTAGGGAAGGACCGCCACATGGCTGGCCTTGGCGCATTAGCACGTAAGATTTTCGGTTCTGCGAACGACCGGAAAGTAAAGTCATTTCGGGCACAGGTTGACGAGATCAACGCCCTTGAAGCGGAAACCCAGGTGCTGTCGGACGAAGCTTTGCGCGCCCGGACAGACGAGTTCCGCGAAAAACTGAAAAACGGCGCAAGCGTTGACGACATCCTGGTTCCGGCCTTCGCGACGGTCCGTGAAGCGGCCCGCCGCGCGCTCGGACAACGGCACTATGATGTCCAGTTGATCGGCGGCATGGTGCTGCATACCGGCCAGATCGCCGAAATGCGGACCGGTGAGGGCAAGACCCTGGTCGCTACCGCGCCGGTCTACCTCAATGCCCTTGCAGGCAACGGTGTCCATGTCGTCACCGTCAACGACTATCTTGCCCAGCGCGACCGTTGGCTGTATTATCCACGGACTGTCCGATGAAGAAAGACGCGACGCCTACGCAGCCGATGTCACCTACGGCACCAACAACGAATTCGGCTTCGACTATCTCCGCGACAACATGAAGCACGACCGGGAGTCGATGGTTCAGCGCGGACATTCCTACGCGATCGTCGACGAAGTGGATTCGATCCTGATCGATGAAGCCCGGACACCGCTGATCATTTCCGGCCCGCTGGAAGATCGTTCCGAGTTCTACAACTCGGTCGATGCCTTTATCCCGAAGCTGAGCGATGAAGATTTCGAACTCGATGAAAAGGCGCGTTCTGCGACATTCACCGAAGCCGGTAACGAAAAACTCGAAGGGTTGCTGAGCGAAGCAGGTCATCTGAAGGGTGATTCGCTCTACGATGTCGAAAACGTTTCAATTGTTCACCACCTGCAACAGGCGCTGAAAGCGCACAAGCTGTTCCAACGCGACAAGGACTACATTGTCCGCAACAACGAAGTGGTGATCATCGACGAATTCACCGGTCGCATGATGCCGGGCCGCCGTTTTTCGGAAGGCCTGCACCAGGCACTGGAAGCACGTGAAAATGTCCGCATTCAGCCTGAGAACCAGACTCTGGCCTCCATCACCTTCCAGAACTATTTCCGCATGTACGGCAAACTGGCCGGCATGACCGGTACCGCGTCGACCGAAGCCGACGAATTTGCCGACATCTACAAGCTTGAAGTCGTTGAAATTCCGACAAACGTTGCCGTCAAACGGATTGATGACGACGACGAGGTCTACCGGACGGTTCAGGAAAAGTTCAATGCGATCGTCAAACTGATTGACGACTGCAAGGAACGCGGCCAACCGATCCTGGTCGGCACCACATCCATCGAGAAATCGGAGTTCCTTGCTGAACTTCTGAAAAAGCATGGTTACAAGCAGATCGACCTGAGCGACCCTGCCGCGTTCGCCGCGGCTCAGAAGGAAAATGACGGCAAATCCAAGATCTTTGCGGTTCTGAACGCCCGGTACCACGAACAGGAAGCTTTCATCGTGGCCCAGGCAGGTCTGCCCGGCGCCGTTACCATTGCCACCAACATGGCTGGACGCGGCACGGATATTCAGCTCGGCGGCAATGCCGACATGCAGATTGATATGGAACTCGGCGACATGCCCGAGGGGGAAGAGCGTACCGACAAGGAAACGCAGATCCGCACTGATGTTGAAAAGCTGAAGGAAAAGGCGCTCACAGCCGGTGGTCTATATGTGATCGGCACAGAGCGTCACGAAAGCCGCCGTATCGACAACCAGCTCCGTGGCCGCTCCGGCCGTCAGGGTGACCCCGGTCACTCCAAGTTCTTCCTGTCCCTTCAGGACGACCTGATGCGCATCTTCGGATCAGAGCGCATGGACTCAATGCTGCAGAAACTCGGTCTGGAAGAAGGCGAAGCCATCATCCATCCGTGGATCAACAAGGCACTGGAAAAAGCTCAGCAGAAGGTTGAGTCCCGCAACTTCGATATCCGTAAGAACCTGCTGAAATTCGACAACGTGATGAACGACCAGCGGAAGGTGGTTTTCGATCAGCGTATCGAACTCATGGACAGCGAAGCGATCCAGGATGCAGTTTCAGACATGCGGCACGATGTCATAGACGATCTGGTCGCCAATCATATCCCCGAACGCGCCTATCCCGAACAATGGGATACCGAAGGCCTGCAGGAAGAGGTTCGCAAGTATCTGAACCTCGATTTGCCGGTGAAGGAATGGGCGGCCGAGGAAGGCATTGCGGAAGAAGAGGTCAAGGACCGTCTGCGCCGTTCCGCTGACGAAGCCATGGCCCAGAAAGTTGCCAAATACACGCCGGACGTCATGCGTCAGGTTGAAAAGGCGGTCCTCCTTCAAACACTGGACAATCTGTGGCGCGAACATCTGGCCAACCTCGACCATCTGCGTTCGGTCGTCGGCTTCCGTGGCTATGCCCAGCGCGATCCGCTGCAGGAATACAAAACCGAAGCTTTCACGCTGTTCGAATCCATGCTGGCGCAATTGCGTCAGATGACGACGGCACAGCTGCTGCGCGTGGAGCTCGTCACCGAACAGCCGCCGCAAATGCCGGATGAGCCGGAAATGCATGCCCATCACATCAACCCGCTCACCGGGGAAGATGAGATGGCCATGGCTGACGCACAGCTTTCCGCTCCGAAGGAACGGGATGCCAACGATCCTTCGACCTGGGGCAAGGTTGGCCGAAATGAAGCCTGCCCGTGCGGTTCCGGCAAAAAATTCAAACATTGCCACGGCGCTCTGGTCTGATTTCGAACGGCATTTTCAAACGAAGGAAGGCCGGCCCCATTCACGGGCTGGCCTTTTTCGTGAAATTCCGGCAGTTTGCGCCTGCTTCAATCTGTAAGAGCCCTCAATGCCAACGACCGCCGCTTCGAAAATCTACGTTTCCAGACGCGAATGCAGTCGCCCTGCGGCTCCTTTGCTGAGCATCATCGTTCCGGTCTTCAACGAAGAAGACGTCATTCGTCACTTTCTGGAAGAGACCCGTCCGGTTCTGGACCGGACCGGACTGGAATACGAATATGTCTTCATCGATGACGGCAGCCGCGACAAGACTGCGGATATTGTATCGGAACAGCTCAAAGCGGGTTTACCCGGACGGCTGCTGGCCCTGTCGCGAAATTTTGGCAAGGAAGCTGCCCTGTCAGCAGGTCTAGAGGCGGTCAAAGGAGACATAGCGGTCATCATCGACGCTGACCTTCAGGACCCGCCGGAGCTGATCCTCGAGATGCTGAACGGGTGGCGCGCCGGGTATGACGTCGTTTACGGCCTGAGAGTCGACCGATCGTCCGACACGCTGGTGAAACGCTCGACGGCGAATATGTTCTATCGCCTCTTCAACAAACTGGCCAATATCGACATGCCCGCAAATGCCGGCGACTATCGCCTGATCGACCGGGCGGTGATTGATGCCTTGCTGAAATTGCCGGAAAGAAACCGGTTTATGAAGGGCCTGTTTGCCTGGGTCGGATTTCCCGCAATGGCACTTCCCTATGAGCGCCCGCCCCGGAAGGCCG
>NZ_JAILWL010000239.1 GCF_025698965.1 Roseibium sp. | reverse complement strand
GGCTCGTTCACTCTGACCAGTGGCATTCTCGACCGGGAACCCGTCTTGAAAGGAAGCGGGGCCGCAATCTGCAACGGTGCCCTGGCCGGTTTCGTGGCAGCCGCCGCGATAGACATGCCGCGCGGCATCCGGGTGAATGTGGTGAGCCCGGGCCTTCTGGATGTTTCGGCCGCCCGCTATGGTGCAATGTTCCCCGGCCATGATCCCGTTTCGTCAAGACGAGTCGGACTTGCCTATGCAAGGTGCGTTGAAGGTGCAGGGACGGGGCAAGTGGTGACGGTGGACTGAGTAGGGGCTTTGCGAAGATGCTCTGGATCTTTGGGTCGGGCAATGCCCGACCCAACTGCCCTTTTGACGGCACTTTGTGCCTTGCATTCGCAGGCGTTCGCCCCTTCAATTGATCACGCGAAGCGTGACCGGGGCTCACTCATCCATCTTCAGCGCCTGAATGAAGGCTTCTTGCGGAATTTCGACCTTGCCGAACTGGCGCATCTTCTTCTTGCCCGCTTTCTGCTTTTCAAGAAGTTTGCGTTTACGGGTGGCGTCACCGCCGTAACATTTGGCGGTCACGTCCTTACGCAGGGCTGCAATGGTCTCGCGCGCGATCACGCGGCCGCCGAGGGCTGCCTGGATCGGGATCTTGAACATGTGCCGTGGGATCAGGTCTTTCAGCTTCTCGCACATTGCCCGACCACGCCGTTCAGCCTGGCTGCGGTGCACCAACACGGAAAGAGCATCAACGGGTTCTTCGTTCACCAGGATCGACATTTTGACGAGATCGCCCGCCCGATAGTCGGAGATCTGGTAGTCGAAAGAAGCGTAGCCCTTGGAGATCGACTTCAGCCGATCGTAGAAATCAAACACGACTTCGTTAAGCGGCAGGTCGTAGGACACCATGGCGCGCGACCCGACATAAGACAGGTCCACCTGAATGCCGCGTCGCTCCTGGCAGAGTTTTAGAATGCTGCCGAGATATTCGTCCGGCGTCATGATGGTTGCGCGGATCCAGGGTTCGCGGATTTCGGAAATCTTCACCACATCCGGCATGTCGGCCGGATTGTGCAACTCGACATCCGATCCATCTGTCAGGGTCATCTGATAGACAACTGAAGGCGCGGTTGCGATCAGGTCGAGATTGAACTCGCGGTAAAGGCGTTCCTGAATGATTTCCAGGTGCAGCAGGCCAAGAAAACCACAACGAAAGCCGAAACCGAGCGCCGCCGAAGTTTCCATTTCGTAAGAGAAGCTGGCGTCGTTGAGCCTAAGTTTGCCCATCGCGGCGCGCAGGTCTTCAAAGTCATTGGCATCCACAGGGAACAGACCGCAGAACACGACCGGCTGGGCCGGTTTGAAGCCCGGCAACGGTTCCGAGCACGGTTTCTTGTCAAGCGTGATGGTGTCCCCAACGCGGGTGTCAGCCACTTCCTTGATGGACCCGGTGATCACGCCGATCTCACCGGCGCGCAGCTCGTCCACCTGAATGAACTTCGGGGTCATGACGCCGACCCGGTCAATGTCATAGGACGCGCCAGTGCCCATCATCTTGATCTTCTGCCCCTTTTTCAAAGAGCCGTTGATCACCCGCACGAGAACCATCACACCGAGATAGGTGTCGTACCAACTGTCGACCAGCATCGCCTTCAGCGTGTCGTCCGGATCGCCTTTCGGTGCCGGCAGTTTCTCAACTATGGCTTCCAGGACATCTTCTATGCCCAGACCGGTCTTGGCGGAAATCATGCAGGCGTCGGAAGCGTCGATGCCGATGACATCCTCAATCTGTTCCTTGATCCGGTCCGGCTCGGCAGCGGGAAGGTCGATCTTGTTCAGGACAGTGACGATTTCATGGTCGTTGTCGATGGCCTGGTAAACGTTCGCCAGCGTTTGCGCTTCGACGCCTTGAGACGCATCCACCACAAGCAGCGAGCCCTCGCACGCGGCCAGCGACCGGGAAACCTCGTAGGCAAAATCCACGTGGCCCGGCGTGTCGATCAGGTTCAGCGTATATTGCTGACCGTCCTTGGCATTATAAATCAGCCGGACCGTCTGCGCCTTGATCGTGATGCCGCGCTCACGCTCGATATCCATGCTATCGAGAACCTGTTCGGTCATTTCGCGGTCGGTCATCGTGCCGGTCATCTGAATCAGGCGGTCGGCCAGCGTCGACTTGCCATGATCGATATGGGCCACGATGGAAAAATTGCGGATGTTGGAAAGCGTCTTCGTCGTCATGGCCGCCCGTTTACCACCGCAATTCGATTTCGCCTAGAGGAATGCGTGTGTCTGGGCAGGAAATCTAGTGGTTTTTGAAGGGCTCGCGGTGAGAAACTTGCCCAACCCGTCGGTGCAGCGCTTTGAGCCTCGATCAAACAAGGGGGATATAGTAATTTTTACCAAGGTAAAAAGGCCGTCGAAGCGCGCTGCGCAGTGTGGTAGCAATAAACTCCATCACTTGGACATGAGATTTATATGATTATCCGCAACGCAGAACCACGCGACATCCCTGCGATTCTGTCGATTTATAATCACGCTGTCCGGGAGACGACAGCGGCCTGGACGTCTCGGGAAGAGACTTTGGATGACCGCTTGACCTGGTACGAAGCCAGAATGAGCCAGGGCCTGCCGGTTCTGGTTGCAGCCGGTGCGCAAGAAGAGATTTTGGGATTTGCCAGTTTCGGCGCCTTTCGCGCCAAGGAAGGCTACAGGCTGACTGCCGAACATACGCTCTACGTGGATCCGACGGTTCAGCGGCAGGGGATAGGCAGGAAACTGCTGCTCCGGCTCATGGATATCGCACACGAGCACGACATTCACGTTCTGGTCGGTGTGGTGGATGGAGATAATAATGCCTCTATCAAGCTTCATGAGGGGCTCGGATTTGAGAAAACCGGTCATCTGCCGCAGGTCGGCACAAAATTCGGCCGCTGGCTCGATCTCGTATTCCTGACGAAAGTGCTGAAACCGATGGAACCTCCGAAGCCTTAGGCCGCGTCCGAAGCCAATTCGTCCACACGGCCTAGAGAACATGCAAGGGAACTTCAGTTCGCCGTCAGAACGGTTCGGCAGGCCTTCGGCAGAGCGGCGAGCGCCATAGGACGTTTCTTGACGACTTTGCCGGGTTTTTTGGGCTTCTTTGGCACCCATGGTTCATCGGACAGCCAGTAGGTCAGGTTCTGGCCGCAGCCATCGCCCGGTGGCGGCGGGTTCTGGTTTTTGCAGCCGGCACTTCCCGCCGGGCAGGCGAGCCTGACATGGAAATGATAGTGGTGTCCCCACCAGGGCCGGACTTTGCGCAGCCAGGCGCGGTTCTTGCTTTTTTCAAATTTGCAAAGCGCTTTCTTGATCGTCGGGTTGACGAATATGCGCGCTACCCGCTTGTCCGATGCCGCCCGGCGGATCAGTCTCGCGTGGGTATCTGTCCATTTTTGCGGATCAACCCTGCGATCCGCGCCTTTGACATCCAGCGGACCGATCAGCATTGAAATGGCGGAGATTTCTTCGCGTTCTTCCCGGCTAAGTCGACGGTTCGGCATTTCGGTCAGCCAGATATCGGCGTCAAGACCGATCTGGTGACTGGCGTGTCCAGATAGCATAGGACCACCGCGCGGCTGTGCCAGATCACCGACCAGGAGCCCGTTCCAGCCGACCTTGGGTGCATCGGCTGCAAGGTCTTGCAGATAATCGATCAGTTCCGGGTGACCCCAGTTGCGATTGCGCGAAAGCCGCATTGCCTGCCAGGTCGGTCCATCGGTTGGCAATGCGGCACCACCGGCCAAACACCCTTTGGCGTAGGAGCCGATAGACCGTGCCTTCAGCGGCGCAGGGCCGTCTGCTGCCCCGAAATAGTCTTTCGCCGGGAGCTGTGAATGAAGCACCACTTTGGGTTTGGCAGCAACATATCCGTCCGGCACAGACCGCTTCTTCGTCGGGACCGGAACACCGGCAATTATCTTTGTACTCGGTTGCGTGTCCTGGGAAACAGAACTTTCCGGCTTTGCCTTTGGTGATACAGCGGGAGATTGTGACACTGTCAGCAATGTTGCCAGCAATCCGACCGCGCTGGCCAGTGAGATCTTACCGATCGGCAGCACGGCTATCCGAGCTGTTTTTCTGCGCTGGGTCACTTGGGAACCTCGTGCATCAATGCCTGAAAGAGCCGCTCCGGAGAAGACTCCGGCAGCGGTCTCATTTCCTTGGGGTACGGCCCCAAGCTTTAGGCAGCATGCACTAAATTTGGTGTTTCCGCATCCATTTCCGTGGGATCGACATGGGCTTTCAACATGTCCGCGAGCTCGTCGAGCAAAACCGTGTTGTCCCGAATCACACGATCCGCAGCACCGTTCAGCGCAATGATGTTACCCGGACGGGCATTGTCCATGTCTTCAGCCTCGGACACCAGGGTCGCGTCGAGGCGGTAATAGCTGACATTGGGCAATTCGCGAAACAGGTGCTCTGCCTGATAGGCCGCGGTTTGCGATTGACCGTCGGCGAAAATCGACAGGATCGGCACGCCTCTGGACGGTTGCATCCAGCCGAGCGCACCCCAGCCTACCGCTTCCCTGTACGGGAAGGGGCGCTCGGGTGCTCGGCCTGTGCCCAGGGAAATGATGACGATTTCTTCCTGATCCCAGCCAAGTTTGCGCGCTTCCAGATAGGCAGCGGTTGCCGGATCGTTCATGAACACTCCGCCATCGACCATGGCTTCATCCCGTTTTCGGGTGAGGTTCTCAATTCTGGCCGGTTCGAAATAGGAGGGCGCTGCGGTCGTCGCGCGCACTGCCTGCCAGAAATAATAGTCGTCCGGACGACTGCCGTCCTCTTCAAGCCCGTTGGTCATGAACACGGCCTTGCGCTGTTCAATGTCATAGGCGGTCAGAACCAGTCTTGTCAGGCCGCTTGCCATCGAAGTCCAGCCGAACCGTTCCTTCAGGAGTTTTTCCAACGGGCGGGCATCATAGGTCTCGTCAAAAAGGCCGAGCGGATTGGTCACGGCGCGTGCAAAACGTGCCGAGATCGAATTCCTGAAGATGTCCCTGGCTTCGCGCTCGTAAAAGGCGCGCAGTTCGGCAATCGTCGCCGCGGCTTCTCCGGTGGAGCCGCCCGGCCGGGGAGCGCTCAATCCGGCAGCAATCAGGCCTCCGGTGGAGGTTCCGGCCATCAGGTCGAAAACTTCGTGCATTGGCACGTTGACGCCGCGCTGCACAAGGCGGCTCTCGAGTGTTTCAAGGATGCGCAACGGAATCAGGCCGCGGACACCGCCGCCATCAATAGAGAGAATAAAACGTTTTGTTTGGGCCATGGTACGTCCCCGGGGTGGTCAATCAGGAAGGGGCAGCATGTGTTGGCTGAAATTGCGTCACACGCTTATATAAGTTGTCCCCAAATGTTTGCGATCAATTGCGTCACTGCAATGGCAATAGCGAAAAGATAGGGTCGATTTTTCCAATTTGGAGAGCAAGCGGTTAATCCATTTGCTTGAAAGCGGTTCATTTCGCGCTCTTTACGGTAATTCAATTGCACAATTTGCATCTGCACTCTTTATCCGGAGTTTGATTTCGGCATAGGATCGCTCCGGATTTTTACCACCTCAACAGGATGTTCCATGAATATCGAACTTCTTCGCCGCCTTTGCGAAACTCCAGGCGTGCCCGGGCATGAGCACCGCGTGCGCGAGCTGATCCAGGCCGAAATCAAGGATCTGTTCGACGATGTCTCGGTTGATGCGATGGGATCGCTGTTGTGCCGGCGCGACAGCCGTAAGGCACCCAAAAAGGGATCCCCGAAAAAGGTAATGCTGTTGTGTCACATGGATGAGATCGGCTTTCTGGTCTCCCATGTCACCGACAAGGGCTTCCTGCATGTTCAGCCGGTCGGTGGCTTTGATGCGCGCAATCTTTTTTCGCGGCGTGTTCTGGTATCCACCGATGAGGGCGAATTCAAAGGGGTGATGAACCCGGGTGGCAAGCCCATCCATATCTCTTCTCCCGAAGAGCGGAAAAAGATTCCCGAGCCGAAGGATTTCGTCATCGACCTGGGACTGGGTGAAAAGGCCAAGGACGTCGTCAAGGTTGGGGACATGGTCACCATGGACGAACCGCTGATCGAGATCGGCGACAAGGTGGTCTCGAAAGCACTCGACAACCGTATTGCCTGCTGGTTGGGGATCGAGGCAATCAAAGGTCTCGGAAAATCCAGGCACGAATGTGAAATCCATGTCGCCTTCACTTGCCAGGAAGAAGTTGGTTTGCGCGGCGCCCGCACCGCTTCCTTTGCGATCAAGCCGGATATCGGACTTGGCGTGGACACTACCCTGGCCTGCGACACACCGGGCGTTCCGGAGCAGGACCGCACGACCGTTCAGGGCGAAGGCTTTGGTCTGCACGTCAAGGATTCCAGCTTCATTGCCGACCGGGACCTGGTCAAAGAGATCGAAGCCATTGCCGAAAAGGAAAAGATTCCTTTCCAGCGCACGATGCTGGCAGCTGGTGGCCAGGACGGAGCCGCGGCGCAACAGGCAGCGGCCGGTGCCAAGGCCGTCGGGGTCGTGGTCGGCACCAGATACATCCACACGGTCACCGAAATGATCCACAAATCGGACCTGCAGGCGGCTCTCGATATTCTTGTGGCCTATCTCAAGAAGGCCTGATCTGGGTGCTGAAAACGAAAAAAGGGGAGCCTGCGCTCCCCTTTGTATTTTTAGTTGTAGCCGTTTAGGCGATCAGGCTCGCCAGGTTGGAAACCTGTTCACCTGTTCCGGCATAGAGCTCGCTGACTGATGCGCTCTGGTAGCTGAACGAACCGTTGTCGAAGTCACCTTCAATCGTCGACGCGCTTGCCGAACGGACAGAAAGACCGGTTTCACTGTTGAACGAAACGCGCTCATAAGAAACGAATTGCGCGGAAATTGTCTCGCCGCCGATTTCCGCTTCTATCGTCGTTGTGGAAATGGTCGCGCTTTCATAGGCGACGGAAGCCGAAGGGCCACCGGTGTCTTCTTCGCCAAGAGCCGCTTTCAGCTTGCCGGCCGTTTTCTGGTAGTCCTCGACAGTCGCCAATGCGCCGTCTTTGTCCTCGTCGTCGCTTTTGCCTGATTTGCCTTTTTCGACCGCAGCCTGCAGCGCGGCAATCACGACCGCGTCTTTTTCAGCCTTCTCGCTTGCGGCGTCCAGAACAGAAAGGGCGGGGGCTTTGTGATGTCCGTTGCGCTGCCCGATCTCGTGCCCATGACCATGACCCTTGCCTTTGGGACCATCAGAACCATGGTTTGAAAAGGACGCCGAGAAGAGACTTGTGCTCTGGCTGGTGGTCTCAACGGAAATCTGCATGTGCTTGGATCCTGGCACTTCCGGACCTTCTGGTCCGTCATAGGTTCTCCCAGCATTGTGCAATTTGGTTAACAGGCGCTTAACCAATGACCCTGCAGGTCGGGGCGTGTCCGCTATTTCGAGAAGGCGTTCCCCAGAAACCTGCCTCCCAGAACCATACCCCGCTCATCAATCGAATGACCGAGGCCTTCAAGCTTGTGAACCTTTGCGGTTATCCCGGCCCGGGCAAATGCGGTTTGGGCCGCGTCCGCATGATAGTCCTGGACAACGTCGTCTTCTCTGCCGTGAACAATCAGGACAGGACTTTCCGAAGCGACACCGTCCAACTCGTCGGCACCGGGCAACAAGCCCGAATAGCCGATGATTGCAGCCGGCGAGGTCCCGCGGCGCAAACCGCATTGAAATGCCATCATGGCACCCTGGCTGAAACCGACGAGCGCAAGCGAGCGCTCGTCCAATGCCAGCTTTTCAAGTTCTGCATCCAGAAATCGGTCCAGCAGCGGCTGCGCAGCTTCAGCACCGATCCTGTACTCTGTAGGCGAACGCTCGTTCAAGGCAAACCATTGACGGCCGCCCAATGCCTCAAAGGGAAGGCGGTCCGGTGCGTCCGGCGCCACGATAGCAGCGTCCGGAAGCTGCCCCTGCCACGCACGGCCAAGGTCGATCAGATCAGTGCCGTCCGCGCCATATCCATGAAGGATCACTATTAGCTGGCGCGCAGGTTTGCCAGAAGCCGGGGCCAGCCTCGGTCCCTGAAGAGAAGACGAAATAGGCATCGTTGTTGTTTTACTCGGCTGGTGTTTCGCGGTCTGCCGATTTTTGTACCACAGTGACCTTTTCCTGGAGACGCATGAAGGGAAGGGCAATCAGCATCGAGGCCAGGATCAAAACCCAGGCAAGCGCAAATGGTGCGCCGGGGAAGGAAATGGCGGCATCGGGACCTGAAAAATGGGAAAATACCTGTGTCATCACAAACGGACTGACCACCATCGACAAGCCTGCGGCACTGGCAATGAGGCCTTGCAGTTCGCCTTGAGCATTGTCCGGTATGCGGTTTGACATCAATCCGGTGAAAGCTGGTGTCGCCAATGCCCCCAATGCGGCGAATGAAACCATCGCGTAGACCTGCCAACCGGAAAAGGCGAATGACAGTCCGGCAAAAGCCAGAAGGTTTGCGCTCAACCCGGCCATCAGCGTCCGGCCCGGTCCGAGCTTCGGTTCCAGCACGCGGATCAGGTAGCCTTGAACGAAGGCAAAGCCGATCCCGACAAAGGCCAGCGATAGGCCGATATCCCCCGGTGTCCAGGCGAAGACTTCTTCCACATAATAGCTCCAGACCGCGGGATAGACGTAATGGGCAATGTCGAACAGGAAGACCGCAAGCAACAGGGTGCGGACTGCCGGGTACTCGGAAATCTGTTTCAGCGCTCCCAGCGGATTGGCTCGCTTCCAGTCAAAAGCGCGCTTGTTTTCTTGCGTGAGCGTCTCCGGCAACACGAAAAAACCAAACAGGAAATTGACAAAGGACAGCGCGGCAGCAGCATAGAAGGGGGCGCGAGGACCGAATTCTCCCAGGAAACCACCGATCATCGGGCCGAGAACGAAGCCGACGCCGAAGCCCGCACCGACGAGGCCGAAATTCTTGGCCCTATCCTCCTTGGAGGACACATCGGCGATATAGGCGGAGGCAGCTGAAAAGGTTGCTCCTGCGACACCGGAAAGAACTCGGCCAACAAACAGCACCGCAAGATGCCACGACAGCGCCATGATCAGGTAATCGACGGCCATGGTGAACATTGAAACAAGCAGGACAGGACGACGGCCGAACCGATCGGAAAGATTGCCAAGTGTAGGTCCGAAGCCAAACTGCATCAACGCATAGACCACACTCAGGGCACCGCCCCAGCGCGCCGCATCGCTCACCGGAAGAGCCGTCAATTCCGTCAGGAGTGACGGCATGACCGGCATCATCAGGCCGATGCCCATGGAGTTGATAATCAGCGTCACCAGAATGAAACCGAGCGCGCTGCGTTTTGAAGTCCCGGACCGCAAACTGTCTTCCTGATAAGTTGAAACCCGGAGCACGTCAGAAGTGCTCTGGCCGGTGTCCCTCACCGGGTTGGGCGTGGTTATTAAACCAGTTACTCTGCGGCCACCAGTGCGGGCTGTTCCCATTGGCCCTTTTCAATTTCGGTAATCTGCTTTTCGATCTGGGCCGTGACAAAGCGGGAGAACGGACCCAGGTGCACGTATAGCGCCAGCATCATCATCACTGGCTTTATCGCCCGAAAATTGGTGAATGCCGTTTTGATCAGCGTTTTCCAGAAGGGAGCGCGATAGGTCGTGTCCTTAAAGGTCATCGCCAATATCAGGCGACCGAACAACTTGATGTCATGAAAGAAACCGGCCCCGAAAATCGATCCATTGGCTCCGCGCATATTGAGCATTTTGGCGACTTTCTGAACCCGCCCAAAATAGGCTTCTGGCCCGTAGACCTGTTCGATGACGGTC
>NZ_JAILWL010000238.1 GCF_025698965.1 Roseibium sp. | reverse complement strand
TTGGACGTGCCTGTCAGGAGCGACGCCAGCCGCAGACGCTCGAAAGCTGCTTCCTGCATCAGGGGATGAAAAACCGCATGATTGGTGACACCCTTCTGCCGAACATCGTTCAACGCCGAAACGCCGAGTGCTCCGGCAGCTGTTGCTGCACCCGCGGCGCCCGTCGTCGCCGAACCGGTTGAAGATCCTGAAGTTCCTGCCGGGACCGCAATGAAAACGTCGACTGTGCGTGAAGCACTTCGCGATGCCATGGCGGAAGAAATGCGCCGGGATCAGGACGTTTTTGTCATGGGTGAAGAGGTCGCAGAATACCAGGGTGCCTACAAGATCACCCAGGGTCTTCTGGACGAATTCAGCGCCAAGCGTGTTATCGATACGCCGATTACCGAGCACGGTTTCGCCGGGCTTGGTGTTGGTGCGGCGATGTCGGGACTGAAGCCGATCGTTGAATTCATGACGTTCAACTTCGCGATGCAGGCGATGGACCACATCATCAACTCAGCCGCGAAGACGCTCTATATGTCCGGTGGCCAGATGGGCGCTCCGATTGTATTCCGTGGTCCGAACGGTGCTGCGGCCCGCGTTGCCGCGCAGCACTCGCAGGACTACGCTTCCTGGTTCGCTCACGTGCCCGGTCTGAAGGTGATTCAGCCTTATTCGGCCTCGGATGCAAAAGGTCTCTTGAAGGCTGCCATCCGTGATCCGAATCCGGTGATTTTCCTGGAAAACGAAATCCTCTACGGGCAATCGTTCGAGATCCCGGACATGGAGGACTTCGTGCTGCCGATTGGCAAAGCGAAAGTTGAGCGGGGCGGAACTGACGTCACGCTTGTGTCCTGGGGCATCGGCATGACCTACACTATGAAGGCTGCCGAAGAGTTGGCCGCAATGGGGATTTCCGCCGAGGTCATCAACCTGCGCACCATTCGTCCGCTTGATATCGAGACGGTGCTTGCTTCTGTTCGCAAGACAGGCCGTATCGTCACAGTCGAGGAAGCCTTCCCAATGTGTTCCGTGTCATCGGAAATCGCATATCAGGTTCAGGAACAAGCATTTGACTATCTCGACGCACCGATTTTGCGCGTAACCGGCAAGGACGTGCCCATGCCTTATGCTGCAAACCTGGAAAAGCTTGCTTTGCCGAGCGTTGCGGAAGTTATCGAAACGGTCAAAGCCGTAACCTACACGGCCTGAGGCGAGGGAGACGGACATGCCAATTAACATCACCATGCCGGCCCTTTCCCCTACCATGGAAGAGGGCAACCTTGCCAAATGGCTGGTAAAGGAAGGCGACCAGGTTTCAGCAGGCGATGTAATCGCCGAAATTGAGACCGACAAGGCCACAATGGAAGTGGAAGCCGTAGACGAAGGTACTATCGGCAAGATCGTCGTTCCGGCCGGCACCGAAGGCGTCAAGGTCAATGCATTGATCGCCGTTCTTCTTGAAGATGGCGAGGATGCCGGTGCGATCGATACCGGCGGAGGTTCTGCTCCAGCTGCGGCTCCTTCAGTCGCAGCAGAGGCTCCTGTTGCCGAGGCGGCTCCAGCCGCAGCTCCAGCTCCCGCCGGCCCGGCTCCGGTTTCTGCCGACGGGTCACGTATCTTCGCATCGCCTCTGGCGCGCCGCCTGGCACAGTTGAACGGTCTGGATCTGAAGGCTCTGTCTGGAACGGGTCCGCATGGCCGTATCGTCAAGCGCGATATCGAAAGTGCACTTGCAGCGGGTACCGGAAAAGCAGCTCCCGCAACTGCAGATGCACCGAAGGCCGCCGCAGCTTCTGCTCCGGCAACCGGACCGTCTTCGGATCAGGTTCTGAAGCTCTTTGACGATGACAGCTATGAACTTGTACCGCATGACGGCATGCGCAAGACCATTGCGAAGCGTTTGACGGAGTCCAAGCAGACGATCCCGCATTTCTACGTGTCCGTGGATTGCGAACTGGATGCACTTCTGGCCCTGCGGGCCCAGTTGAATGGCGCGGCTGCGACAGACAAGGATGGAAAACCGGCCTACAAGCTTTCGGTCAACGACATGACCATCAAGGCTCTGGCTCTTGGTCTGCGCGATGTTCCGGATGCAAACGTTTCCTGGACGGATGACAACATGGTCATGCACAAACACGCCGATGTTGGTGTTGCCGTATCCATTCCGGGTGGTTTGATTACTCCGATCATTCGTCGGGCTGAGGAAAAGCCGCTGTCGGTCATTTCCAACGAAATGAAGGACTACGGCAAGCGTGCGAAAGAACGCAAGCTCAAGCCGGAAGAGTACCAGGGTGGCACCACCGCGGTTTCGAACATGGGCATGATGGGCGTGAAGAGCTTCTCGGCTGTTGTGAACCCTCCGCATGCAACCATCCTGGCCGTTGGTGCAGGTGAAAAGAGAGCCGTTGTGAAAAACGGTGAGCTGGCCGTTGCCACCGTCATGACCGTGACGTTGTCCACTGACCACCGCTGTGTGGATGGTGCGCTCGGTGCGGAACTGCTCGCTGCCTTCAAGGGGTACATCGAAAATCCGATGAGCATGCTGGTCTAGGACCTGCTCTCCGGCGCGGTGGTGACGCCGCGCCGTTTTTGAACGATGATTTCTTTCGCCGGGGAAAACACCATGGCTGATACCAACTACGATGTAATCATCATCGGCTCCGGGCCGGGTGGTTATGTGACCGCGATCCGCGCTGCACAGCTCGGGCTTAAAACCGCTATTGTAGAGCGGGAACATATGGGCGGCATCTGCCTGAACTGGGGATGTATTCCGACCAAGGCGCTTCTACGCTCTGCGGAAATCTATCACTACATGCAGCATGCCAAGGACTATGGCCTGTCTGCAGAAAAGATCTCCTTCGACCCGGCGGCCGTCGTCAAACGTTCCCGTGGCGTTTCCGGTCAGTTGAATGCCGGCATCGGCTTCCTGATGAAAAAGAGCAAGGTCGACGTCATCTGGGGTGAAGGCAAGATCTCCAAGGTCGGCGAAGTCACTGTTTCCAAAACCGCCAAGAAGGCCATGGAACCTCAACACCCCCTTCCCAAGGGAACGAAAGGTGAGGGCGTTTACAAGGCCAAGCACATCATTTTGGCTACCGGTGCGCGCCCACGCGTCATTCCCGGCATTGAGCCCGATGGCAAGGATATCTGGACCTACTTCGAAGCAATGGTTCCTCCCTCCATGCCGAAATCGCTGATCGTCATGGGTTCCGGAGCGATCGGCATCGAGTTTGCGTCTTTCTATAAAACGATGGGGGCCGACGTTACCGTCATTGAAATGATGCCGAACATCATGCCGGTCGAAGATCCGGAGATTTCCGGCATGGCCAAAAAGATGATGGAAAAGCAGGGCATGAAGTTTCTGCTGGATGCCAAGGTGTCTCAGGTCAAAAAGGGCGCGGGTGGTGTGACTGCCACGGTCGAGACCAAGGATGGCAAGAAACAGGATCTGACCGCTGAGAAGCTGATCTCAGCTGTGGGTGTTGTCGGTAATATCGAGAGTCTCGGACTGGAAGCACTTGGCGTTAAAACCGATCGTGGGTGCGTTGTGATCGATGGTTATGGTCGCACCAATGTTCCGGGTGTCTACGCTATTGGCGACGTTGCAGGCCCGCCAATGTTGGCTCACAAGGCAGAACATGAAGGGGTCATCTGCGTCGAGAAGATTGCCGGCAAGGACGTTCATCCCATGGACAAGTCGATGATCCCGGGATGTACCTACTGTAACCCGCAGGTCGCGTCGGTCGGTCTTACCGAACCAAAAGCGAAAGAGGCCGGATACGACGTCAAAGTCGGCCGTTTCCCGTTCATCGGCAATGGCAAGGCAATCGCACTTGGAGAGCCCGACGGCATGGTCAAGACGATCTTCGACGCCAAGACCGGACAACTGCTTGGTGCGCATATGGTCGGTGCCGAGGTGACCGAGCTCATTCAGGGGTATGTGGTTGCCATGAACCTGGAAACCACGGAAGAGGACCTGATGCACACGGTCTTCCCGCATCCGACGCTTTCCGAAATGATGAAGGAATCTGTTCTGGACGCTTATGGCCGCGCTTTGAACATGTAATTCTTTTCAAGATTTGTCCCGGTGACATATGTGGCCGGGACATTCTTTTTTTCAAGACATGATTTCTCGACCGGTTGTTCGAGCGAAGACGACGTTATCAACATGACTTTGAGTCTTGGCAGTATTGACGATTGTCTTCAAAATTGCGGTGTTTCCGGTTCCGTTTGATCGAAATCGAGATGTTTCTCACAGATCCGGAACTCGTCAGCTTTTCTAAGAGTTGTGATGGATCAACCTTCGGTTACACTAAGTTGCCCGGAGGTGCGCCAAAGAGCGCCAAAGGACGGGTTGACCGAAAGGGGGAAACTTCATGGATGCAAAATCAATTCTAATCTGGATTGCCATTGGCATCATTGCCGGCTGGCTTGCAAGTGTGATCGTCGGCGGCGGTGGCCTGATCAGATATCTGCTCACGGGTCTTCTTGGCGCTTTCGTCGGCGGATTTATTTTCAAGTTTGCGGGCATCAATCTGGACTTGGGCAATGCCTACGTGAACGAAATAGTGGTTGCGGCAATTGGTGCGATCGTAGTCGTATTGATTGCAAGGGTCCTGTCCTGAACGCTCGAGGGAACTCGCGATGGGTTTGATCATTTCCATCATTATCGGACTTATCGCGGGAGCCGTCGCTCATCGGGTGCTTAACAGCCGAGGAGGCCTTCTGGGGAACCTTGTTGTTGGCCTAATAGGTGCTCTTATCGGCGGTAAGCTTGCTGAGATGTTCAGGCTACAGGTAACGGGCGGCATTCTTGACCAGCTCGTACTTGCAACCGTCGGGGCAATCCTGTTCTTGTTCTTATGGCGGAAAATTCGAAATTGACCGGTCGGCATCTTTCAATGGAAATCGAAGACTTTCCGCTCAAATCGAGTGACAAGCTTCGGTATGCGGACACCGACCGACAAGGACATGTCAATAACGCTGTGTTTGCGACCTTTCTTGAAACAGGACGGGTCGAGGTGCTTGTCGGTGACGGACTTGCCGACGATGGGGCCGCTTTTGTAATTGCTCGTCTGGAACTCGATTTTCTAGCCGAGGTCAATTGGCCGGGCTCCGTTGAAATCGGGACAGCAGTCGCGCAAGTCGGGCGCAGCTCTTTCAAGCTGCTTCAAATGGTTTTTCAAGATCGAAAACCCGTTGCGCGGGCAACAACAGTGATCGTTCAAATGAACGATGAAACAAGAAAGTCTCAACCGTTGAGCGAAAAGGCACGCATCCGGTTTGGAGTGCTTACCAGACCTGCACTGGACACATAGCTGCACTTTCGCTTTATCGCTTGACCTTTCAAGGGAATACCGACAGTTAGGGGCCTATGGTTACGATCGTCGACACGCTAAATCGCCCTCAGCAGGAAACGGACGCCCGTCCGCGCCATCCGGAAAAGGCCCACCGTCCGGACAATCCGATCCAGCGCAAGCCGAAATGGATCCGGGTCAAGGCTCCGACTTCACCTGTCTATCGAGAAACCAAGGAACTTGTGCGCGGCAATAACCTTGTCACCGTGTGCGAGGAAGCCGGATGCCCGAATATCGGTGAATGCTGGTCGAAAAAACATGCCAGCTTCATGATCCTGGGTGATACGTGCACACGCGCCTGCGCGTTTTGTAACGTACGCACAGGTATGCCTGGTGCCGTAGATACAAAAGAAGTGCAGGGTGTGGCCGACGCCGTTGCGGCCATGGGGCTGGAACATGTTGTCATAACTTCCGTTGACCGGGATGACCTTGATGATGGTGGCGCACACCATTTTGCCAATGTGATCGGTGCTATCAGAAAGACGTCACCCACGACTACCGTCGAGGTTCTGACACCTGATTTTCTGAGAAAAGACGGTGCGCTTGAAATCGTGGTCGACGCCAAGCCGGACGTGTTCAACCACAATCTTGAAACTGTGCCATCCAAATATCTGAAAGTGCGTCCGGGTGCACGCTACTTTCATTCGATCCGCCTTCTCCAGAAGGTGAAGGAACTTGATCCGGAAATGTTCACCAAGTCCGGTATCATGGTAGGATTGGGAGAGGTGCGGAATGAGGTTTTGCAGCTCATGGACGATCTGCGGGTCGCCGATGTTGATTTCATGACAATCGGGCAATACCTGCAACCGTCGAAAAAACACCATCCGGTGATGTCTTTTGTGACACCGGAAGAGTTCAAGGGTTATGAGCGAATTGCCTATTCAAAAGGGTTTTTGAAGGTTTCGGCCAGCCCCTTGACCCGCTCGTCGCACCATGCAGGCGAAGATTTCGCGGAACTGAAGGCCGCAAGACTGGCGAAACTCGGTCACTGAAGAAAAGCGCAACGGAACAGGATCAGAATTACTGCATGCCCAGCTTTTCCTCTCTCCACAAGGTCAATCACAATGCAGACGACATGTTTCGTCTCGTTGCAGATGTGGAGCAGTATCCGCAATTCGTGCCGCTTTGCCAGGATCTCCACATACGGGGACGCAAAGACCTTGGAGACGGGCGCACTGTTCTAGTTGCCGATATGACGGTCGCCTACAAGCTGTTCAAGGAAACGTTCACCAGCCGAGTGGAGTTGCGGCCCGAGGAGCGAACCATACTGGTTGAGTATCTCGACGGTCCCTTCAAGCATCTGGAAAACAAATGGACGTTTGAAGATGCCGATGAGGAGACCTGTTCCGTCGGATTTTATATTTCCTATGAGTTCCGCAGCCGAACGCTTGGCTCCCTGATGGGGGTAATGTTCGACAAGGCCTTCAGGAAATTCTCCAGTGCCTTTGAAGCACGTGCAGACCAGGTATACGGAACCTAAAGCGCTGTCGGTAAAACCTGAAACACCTAGTGCTGCCTGAAATCAGAGATTTCAACGCGTCATATGACGCTGTTTGATTCTGCGAAATTCCCAAACGCTAAAGCTGGCAATTCTCATCTCGCTACTTGAATTGTTTGAATGCGTCCCGAATGGTTCTAAGGCGGCTGGACTTCATGTCCGTTGCCCCGTAGTCGCGGCGGATTCTTTCTATTTCTCCTGGAGCCAGGCCTAGGTCATCAAGTGTGGCGAATGCCGTATTGTCGGCGCAGACCACCTGGCGGCCTGCGCCGAGATTTTCTTCCAGGATAAGTCTGCGGCCTTCAGCTGTCTGTTCTTCGGTCCAGATAACAGTGTTGGATGAAACCCAGAACGCACGATCGCAGTAGCGAGCCTGATAAAACCCCTTTTTGGGAGACGTCAGGATTTCATGAGAACCGGTGAAACTGCCGTTGGAATGTTGTGAGCGGATGTAATAATCGCCCTGACCGAACGCGGCCCCTGTCAGTCCTAAGCTGGCAATCATGGCTGCAGCCAGGCACGCCGAAGAGCGTTTCATGTCCGTTTTCCTTTTCCTACGCGTTCAAGATGCCCAGCCTCTTTTGTAAGAAATACATTGTCTTGCTTACCCAAGCCTTACCTTGGGTTAAGTTGTCATTTTGTTATTTGGAATGGAATGATGCTGCAGCGTTGTCGCCGCTTTCGGGACGAAAGGATTCTCGAATTGCAGCGAAACGATTTACCCGTTTAACCGATGCACCGTCGTTCTGCACGATTACTCGTGGATCTTCCGTGATGCCAAGGCCTTTCAGTGTTACCTGTTCTTCTGGATGGTTGCAGATCGGGCGCCAGCCTTTGCCCCAATTGAATTCAACTCTGACAGCGTAGTTCTGTTCGACTTCCAGCTGTGTCCAGGCGATGGTGGCATAACGTACCCAATAGGCGCGCCCGCAATACTCGACTTCCACAAGACCGTCTGACATACGGTTGTAAATGCGATGGGATCCACGAAAGACACGGTTGCTGTCTCTGGAGATTATATAAGTGTCTCCGGGTAGCGGAAAGTTGCTTCCTGCCAATGAAGTCGTGCAGGACATGGCTAACACACCTGCAGCATAGAGAATTTTTTGGACTGACATATCCTGGATCCCGTGCCGCGAATTCATTTCGCGGATAATTTGCGGCCAGGCGGCAACATATAACCTTAGTTTATAGAATGGATTTCTGCGGGTGAGGAGGTTTTACTAAAATTCTAAAAGTATTTTCGAGAAAGTAATCTCAACGAGTGTGATAGCTCTTGTTTTCCTCTTCGGGGCTTTTTGTCTGAAAGACAGCGCGGACAGCCGAAAGTCTGCTCTTGGGAGAGTTTTCGTCCAATTCGCCTTTCAGAAAGTCTTCAGCACTTATGGAAATGCCAAAGTCCTTCAAAGTTACCTGGGTTTCAGGTTCCAGGCAGATCGGACGCCAGCCGCGACCAAAGTTGAGTTCGATACGCACGGTGTTTCCGCGTTTGCTCTCTATTTGTGTCCATGCGACAGATTGCGCACGGACGAAATAGTCTCGTTGGCAATAGGAGACCTTTGTCAGTCCGGATGAATACTCCTCAAACAGTTTGTGACTGCCGACAAAGATCCCGCCGTCGTTCCGGGAGATTAGGAAGAAATCTCCGGGGCGCGGAATTGCACCTGCGTGAACCGATCCGGTTAAAAGACATAGGAATGTAAAAATTGCTGAGAACTTTTTCATGATGACGGAGAGCACGTTCCATTCGTGGCGGGATAAGTTCTCTATAATGTTGACCTTTTGGGAAACCCAGTCCGAATTCGAGGGAGCGTTAACGAGCACTTTCCTCAGTCAGCGCATTTAAAATTGAACTAAGTGCTGTTTGTACTGTTTCCAGGCGAACCTGCTTGCGGTCCCGCTCTGAGAACAGGCAGGGCGCGTGCCTGATTGACTGATTTTTGCAGGCAATGGCGATATGGACTGTGCCAACGGGCTTTTCTTCGCTGCCTCCTCCTGGGCCGGCAATTCCGGTGACCGATACGGCCACGTCGGCATTGGAACGAGACAAAGCCCCTTCGGCCATGGCGATTGCGACTTCCTTGCTGACAGCGCCGACTTTCTCAATGAGTTCCGGGGAGACACCGAGAAGATCGACCTTTGCCTCATTCGAATAGGTTACAAACCCGCGATCGACCACGGCTGATGATCCGGAAATCTCTGTCAGGGAGCTGCAAATCATCCCTCCGGTGCAAGATTCCGCAGTTGCGACCATCATGCCTCTTGATTTCAATTCTTCCAAAACGAGTGCAGCTAGTGGAGCCAGGTCGTCGAAGCTTTGCGGTGCTTTATCGATCATGTTTTCCTCACTCATCATCTTGGAGCGGAAGGCGTACAGTCACGCTTGCAAGGGTTGCAATTCCTTCTTTTCGGCCGGTAAAGCCGAGTTTTTCAGAGGTCGTGGCCTTCACCGACACCCTGTTTTCCGGAATTTCGCATATCCGTGCTATCGACGTGCGGATAGAATTCCGGTGCGGACCTATCTTGGGTTCCTCGCAGACGATAGTGACATCAATATGGGCGATGCGACCGCCAAGATCGGACAGTCTGCGCATGGCGTCCCTTTGGAACCGGTCGGATGAAGCGCCTTTCCATTGCGGGTCGCTGGGAGGAAAGTGTTGACCGATATCACCGTCTCCGATTGCGCCAAGGGTTGCATCGGTAATTGCATGCAGGACCACATCCGCGTCGGAATGACCTTTTAGTTTTCGTGTGTAGGGGATTTCGACGCCGCCAAGGATAACCGCCTCACCGTCGTCAAACGCGTGAACATCATAGCCGATACCGGTCCGGATATCTGTCAGTTCGGAGAGTGGTCTTCGGGATTGGCCGTCATTGGTCATGAATAGGATGCTCGCTTGGTGTTGTGCCCGGCGCATGTCTGCCGCAGTTGTTATTTTGAAATTGAGCGGATCGCCTTCACTCAATTGAATGGTCATGCCATTCCATTCGGCAACGCTGGTGTCATCCG
>NZ_JAILWL010000237.1 GCF_025698965.1 Roseibium sp. | reverse complement strand
GATCAGCCGCGCGGATCATCCGGTAGTCGAGAAGGGAAGCCGAGAGCAACTGTCCATCTTCGTCGAAGACGGTATGTTCGCACAAGGCCTGACTGAGCGCCGACGCCGTACCGCCGTGAACCTGACCAGCCAGGAGCAAAGGGTTCACCGTGACACCGAAATCGTCAACGATGACATAGTTCTCAATTCCGACATCACCTGTCTCAGGGTCGATCTCGACCTCGCATATATGCGTGCCGTTGGGATAGGTCGCTTCTGTCTGATTGACTTCTTCGCGGGCCATCAGCGTTTCACCTGAACCAGCGACAATCTCCGCAAGCGTTACTTGCTGGTCGGTTCCGACGACGCGAACGACACCGCTTTCCAGCTCAAGATCGTCAACACCGGCTTCCAATCGATCCGCCGCCAGTTCCTTGACCCTCTTCACCAGCGTGTTGCTGGCATCGCGAACAGAAGGCAACCCGAGAGGGATTGAACGGGATCCACCAGTGCCGCCGCCCTGGCGAACCCGGTCCGTATCACCCTGGATTACCTCCACATCCTCAATCGAGACACCGAATTTCTCCGCAACGACCTGGCTATAGGCTGTAGCGTGACCCTGGCCGTTGGTCTGCGTGCCGATCAGCAGTGTCAGATTGCCTTCGCTGTTCAGTTCCAGCGTCGCCTCTTCACTGCCAGGGAATGCGCAACATTCGATATAGGAGCTGATACCGAAGCCACGGTACTTTCCGGATTTGGCGCTTTTCTCCTGACGGCCCTTGAACCCCGCCCAGTCTGCAACGTCCAGCGCCTTGTCCAGGTGTCCGCTGAAATCGCCGGTGTCATACATCCGTCCTGTCTGCGTGGTGTAAGGCAACTGGTCCGATTTGATGAAGTTATGCTTGCGGAACTCAATCGGCCCGAGGCCGGTCTCCTCACCGGCTTTGTCGATCAGACGTTCGATGAGATAGGCAGCTTCGGGACGTCCGGCACCGCGAAATGCATCGGTCGGCACTGTATGCATGAAGATGCCGTCCACCGTCGCGTAAACCGCCGGAATGTCATAAAGCCCGGACGACATGGAAACGCCGACCCAGGGAATGAACGGGCCGAACTGATGCAGATAGGCACCCATGGCAGCCTTCACATCCACCTTCAGGCCGAGGATCCTGTTATCCGCATCCAGAGCCAGTTCCGCGTGCGTGAGATTGTCCCGGCCATGCGCGTCAGTGACAAAATGATCCATGCGCTCACCATCCCAACGCACGGCTTTGCCAAGCATCTTGGCCGCCATCATGGTTAGTGGATATTCACGGTAGCAGAAGATCTTGGTGCCGAAACCACCACCGACTTCCGGCGTGACAATCTGGATCTTGTCATCTTCAAGGCCGAGAATCTTGCACAGAACATCACGCATTCCGTGTCCACCCTGGGTTCCTAGCGTCACCTTGTAGCGTTCGGTATCGGAATTGAATTCCGACACGCAGCCGCGCAATTCCATATAATTTGCCACGATGCGATTGTTGACCACATCTATGGAGACAACCTTGTCGGCCTTGGCAAAGGCAGCATCGGTCTTTGCCTGGTCTCCCTGTCCGAACCTGAAAGCAATGTTGTCGTCTCGATCCGGCCAGACCTTGACCGCGTTCGGTGCAAGGGCATTTTCAATGCCAACAACGACATCAAGAGGATCGTAATCCACTTCCAGCATTTCGGCAGCATTTCTGGCCGTATTGAGATCATCAGCCACAATGAAGGCGATTGCATCGCCGACATACCGCACCTCATCGGAGCAAAGGACCGGTTGTGGCGGGATCTCGAAGTGGGTCCCGTCGACCTGCTTGATCCGGGCCATCATCGGCATGGTCATGCCTGTGGTTTCCGCCCCGGTCAGAACCAGTCTGACACCGTCCAGTTCCCGGATTTCGTCCGCGTTTTCCACTTTGATCCTGGCATGCGCCATGGCCGAGCGGACCATGTAACCGTGCAAGCAGCCCTCGGGCATGTAGTCTCCGGTGTAGATGCCCTGCCCCGTAACGAGCGGTTCATCTTCCTTGCGACGCAACGGCGCGCCGACACCGAATTTCGGAGTGACCATCTTGTTCATGAATTTGGACCTGCATTTTGGGAAGAACTTCCCGGGAATTCAGAAGACCGAATGAAACGGTTTAGCTCATACATAGCGTTGGAACACAGCTGGTTCCAGTGCAAATTGCGTGGCCCTTCCTGACCGACGCGAGCGGTTCAATCCGGAATATACTGCTTTCACGCTTCAAGGCAAACGGCTTCAAACCTCTTCCCTTCCCGGAAAAAAGCGCTAAGCTTGCAGCAATCGCTATCGACTTTCAGACCAAACCAGCCCGTTTGTCTCGGCCATCGGCGCCGCAGCTTCTTTTTTGCGGTCTGGTTCAGGAATCAACATGGATATGCCTTCCAAAGAGCCAGCGCCCGACACGGCGGCTGGCGCAGCCGATCCCGCTTCCGGAAATCGTTTCACCCGGAAAGTGACGGCCATGACAGCGCATTTGCCGTCCAACACAATTGGCGCACTCTGGATTCTGCTTGCAGCATTCCTGTTTTCGATCATGGTCACCTTGATCAAGTTTATCGGCGAAGACCTGAGCGTCTTTCAGATCCTTGTCATCCGCCAGATGGTAATGCTGGTCATTGTTGCCCCCAAGATCCTGAGCAGTCTACCAACGTCATTGGCAACGAAGCGGCCTAGCCTGCAGCTCACACGTATTCTATTCGCAACAGCTGCAATGCTTTGCGGTTTTACCGCTTTTATTGAGCTGCCTCTCGCCGAAGCGACGGCAATCAGCTTTTCCAAGACCTTCTTCCTGACCATCTTCGCGATCTGGCTGTTGGGAGAAACTGTCGGTGTGCACCGGTGGGGGGCCACCATTATCGGTTTTCTCGGTGTACTCCTGATGCTGCGCCCGGATGGCGACAGCCTGGTGGATCCCTATGCGCTACTTGCCATTACCGGTGCTGCCTGCGCTGGAATGGTGATGATCGTTGTTCGCATTTTGACCCGCACCGATCCGCCGGTGACGATCCTGACCTACCAGGCCTTTGGTGTCGGTCTTCTCATGCTGATCCCGGCAATCATGACCTGGAAAGCGCCAACCCTTGAACAATGGGGGTTGCTGGTCCTGGTCGGCATCGTCTCCTGGGCTGGACAAATGTCCAACATCCGCGCTTTCAGGGCCGGCGAAGCAACGGCAATCGCTTCACTCGATTACACAAGGTTGCTCTATGCGACCATCTTCGGCGCCTTGATATTCAGCCAATGGCCCCGCATCGAAACCTTGCTCGGCGCAGCCGTTGTGATCGCTGCGTCGATGTACACCGTTCACCGGGAAGCCAAACGCGGCCGGGAACTCGCCCGCGCCGCAGACGGCCGCGGCTATTCGAATTAACAGAATGTGTCACACAGAAAAAACGCGCCCTTTCGGACGCGTTCTTCTCGGGATTTCATATTGTTCAAGCGCTCTGTGCCTGAGCTGCCGCCCGCTTCTGGGCTTCCTCTTCGACCAGTTCCTTCTTGGACAGCTTGCCGACCATGGTTTTCGGCAATTCGTCCCGGAATTCAAATTCCCGAGGCATTTCAATGGCTGAGAGGTGATCTTTCAAGAAGGTCTTCATATCCTCGGCTGAGCTGGAATAGCCTTCCTTCAGCTTGATGAAAGCCTTCGGCGACTGGCCCCGATATTCATCCGGGATCGCGATGACAATGGTCTCGTCCACGGCCTCGTTCTGATAAATCGCTTCCTCGATCACCCGCGGATAGACATTGTAGCCAGAGCACAGGATCAGATCCTTGATGCGATCAACAAGGTAGATGAACCCGTCTTCGTCCTGATATCCGACATCGCCGGTGTGCAGGTAGCCATCGGTGGTGATTGCCTCCGCAGTTGCGTCGTCGCGTTTCCAGTAGCCTTTCATGATCTGTGGACCGTGAAGCAGCAACTCGCCTTTTTCACCCGGAGCAACTTTGGTGGTTCTGTCCTCAATGCTGACAAAACTTGCTTTGGTACCCGGCACCAGACGACCTATGGAGCCAGCCCGCCGGTTTTCATCCAGCGGATTGACGGCAGCAACCGGAGACGATTCAGTCAGCCCGTAGCCCTCCACCAGAATACAGCCCGTCAGTTTTTCAAAGCTTTCCTTGACCTCAACCGGCAAGGGCGCGCCGCCCGAAAGACACAGGTTGATGCTGGACAGATCGTATTTTACGGTCATCGGCGAGTTGTTGATCGCCGTATAGATGGTCGGAACACCTGGAAACAACGTCACCTTCTTGCGGGTGATCGCATCAAGCAGCGCCTTCAGTTCAAAGCGCGGCTGCAACACCATTTCCGCCCCCAGAATGATTGACAGGTTCTGGGCCACAGTCATTGCGAAAACGTGAAAGAACGGCAGGACGCACAACATCTTCTCTTCGCCCTGGCGCGCCTTTTCAAAGACGCAGCGCATCTGCTCGATATTGGCGGAAAGGTTCTTGTGGGTCAGCATCGCTCCTTTGGGAACGCCGGTAGTCCCGCCGGTATATTGAAGAACGGCAATGGCGTCTCCCGGATCGATCTCCACAGGCTTGGGCTTCGCCCCTTTCGTCTGCAGGTCCTCAAACCGGATATGCGCATCGTCATGCGGTATGTCCGCTATTTCCTTACGCTTGAAGAGACTGAAGAGAACCTTCTTGACCGTCGGCAGGCAGAACGTCATCGGGCAGACGATGATCTTGTCGAGGATCTTCTCCTTCCGGACGTCCTCGACCTTGTCGTAGATCAACTTCAGATCCATCGTCACCATGATGCGCACATCCGCATCGCGAGCCTGAAAAGCGATTTCCCGCTCGACATATAGCGGATTGAAGTTGGCAACAGTGCCGCCGATCTTCAAAATCGCGAAATAGAAAATCGTATAAAAAGGCGTGTTCGGCAGACAGAGCCCGACATGCACGCCTGGCCCGACCCCCATGGCCTGAAGCCCGGCAGCTGTCCGGTCGACCAACACCCCGAGCTCGGAATAGGTCCAGACCTTTCCCATGAAATCGGCTGCAGGCCGGTCGCCGAATTGTGCAACAGTGGTTTCGAGATATTCGTGTACCGGGCGTGGCCCAAAAGCCGCGCTCCACTCCTCCGCAGTCGTCATAACGTTCTCCAACGCGTACTTATCGCTTCCATTTCGCAATCAGCCGTTTTCCTGAATTGTCCGAAAGACCCAACTCAACTTTCGAACAATTGTCTCCTCCTGGCGCCTCATTGCTGTGGAAGTGCTACCTCTGTGGGTCTCTCCTGACATGACGCAACCTTCCGTTCACGTCAACTCGCGACGTAACGACACCCCTTCATTTTTTTTTGCAGTTGCGAAACATACTGTTTAGATAAGTTCCCTGTTGCGATTGGCAATACCCGCGGTAAATCAAAAACTTAACGCAATGCACGACGCACTCGGTGCATTTATCTTTTCGGCCAGGCCCAACGTGGCGGCTCGACACTATCCACGACTGTTTCGCCCAGTTCCTTGCGCAAATCATAGCGAACACACTCAGGTTGCTCTGCCAGAAAGGTGACAAGTTCGTCCGCATGGGAGACCACGATGACCTGGGTTTTCTCCGCGGCCTTGCTCACCAGTCTGGCGAGCGGCTCCAACAGCGCCGGATGCAGGCTGGTTTCCGGTTCGTTGAGGACGATCAGCGGTGCCGGACGCGGTGACAATAGCGCAGCCGTCAACAACAGATATCTCAAGGTTCCGTCCGAAAGCTCGCTCGCTCTGAGCGGCCTCAGCAACCCCTTTTGCTGCATCAGGAGCTCGAAATAGCCGTCGTTGACGGTGATCTCGATGGAGGCTCCGGGAAATGCATCGTCAACGGCTTCGGCCAGAACGACCTCATCACCAATCTCCAGTATCGTCTGTAATGCGGCCGCCAGATCCCCGCCATCCGCGCTCAGGACCGGTGTCCTGGTGCCGATCTTGGGAAATCGAGCAGGTGCGTCCCGATCTGTTCGCAAATGATCGTAAAACCTCCAGGCCCGCATGCGTTCACGCATGACAAGCAGCTCCAGTCCGTCTTTCGGATCTGCTGCATGGGTCATCATGCTGTCGAAACGAGCAAGGTTCTGCACCACGGGCATCCGGTGCCCGTGGGCATTAAGAACCCTGACGGTCGGCCCGCTGCGGCCCGCTATCTCATTTGAGCGGGACAGCGCCTCCCCTGCCCACAAGACTTCAGCCTTGATTTCCGGATCCATTGAAAAGAACGAACGGCCGGCGTCGGCAGGCAATCCGAGATCGATGGCATAGCCGTAATCCTCGTCTGCAAATCCAAGTTTCAAGCTGACAACATTTTTGCGCAAAGTGCCTTGTACAGGCACCTCTCCGCGCTTCATGGCGCGCGAAAACGCTTCGGGGCCCGCCCAGAGCGTCGATTGCAGACCGCCTTCCGCAGCAAGTGAAGCAATTGCCTGTCCCTGTGCGACTTCGGCCAGCAGCCGGATCGAACGGTAAAGGCTTGATTTGCCGCTGCCATTGGCGCCGGTCACCAGCGTGATCCGATCAAGCGGCAATACAATATCCCGTAACGAACGGTACCCGGAGACTGCAAGAGTGAGAATCATGAGGTTTATACTACCCAGATTTGCAACTTTTCTGGTTTTAGGCGCAAATATTGTCGCGGCTCTGAAACCGGGAAAGCACGAGCATGTTTAATCCGAAAGAAGCAGCTGAAGACAGTCACGCGCTAAATCTGGCGATACTCGTTCTCGCGGCATTTGCAGTTCTCCTGTCGATCTACTTCCACCATGACAGCGGATTGAAATTCTGGCTGCTGAAAGGATTTGGCGAGTCGTCGCGCGGTCTTGTTCTGAGCGTTCAAAAGGTTTCCCAAAATCCGGGCATGTATGAAGAGATTTTTCGGGACAACCCGAGAAACGCGCTCAAAAACTACAAGGCCTGGAGCACTGGAGACATCCTCGTTGCCGAATTCAAACCAGGCGACTCTCCTTTGCAAATCATTTCATTCAAAATGCCGACCGGCTACTCCAGCACCCGCGATTCCGACACTCTTTTTATCACTTATCTGCCGATCAATCCGAGGATAGCCCATCCCACGGATTACCTCGCAGACTTTGCCCTCGACGGCAGAATTCTGCTTTGGTCACTCGTCCTCGGCGCTGCCATCGCCTTACTTGCAGTGCGCTCCGTTCAAAAGTGGATGGGGTTCCGGAACCAGATGCGCAGGTATTGATCCGCAAACGGCCTGGCAAGCTGCTAGCTGCCCTGATCCACCAGCTCGAACTTGTCGACGTCAAACATACCGAGATCCGTGATCTTCAGATGAGGGATGACCGGCAGCGGCAGGAACGCGACCTGCAGAAAGGGTTCTGCCAACGTACAGCCGAGTGCCTTGGCGGCGCCGCGCAAGTCCTCCAGATGCTCCTTCACCGCTTCAAAAGGCTCAAGGCTCATCAGACCCGCGAGCGGTAGCGCCAGCTCTGCCTTGACACCGTCCGCATCTGCCACGGCAAAGCCGCCTTTCATCTCGATTACCCGATTGACCGCATGCGCCATGGCCTGTTCATCAGCCCCGACAACACAAATGTTGTGACTGTCATGGCCGACGGACGAGGCGATTGCACCTCTGGTCATTCCGAACCCATTCACAAATCCAAGACCGATGTTTCCGGTGCCCTTGTGACGCTCGACAACGGCAACCTTCAGGACGTCCTGTTCCGGGTCAACCAGGGTCTTGCCCCCGGAAACAGGCAGCATTCGCTTAAGGTGTTCGGTGATGATCCTGCCTGGAACGACGCCAATGACGTCCGCTTCGCTGTTGCGTGCGGGGATATCGAATTTGGCTGCCGACACAACATCCACCTTGACGCTGTCGAGCCCGACAGGGACAATTATGTTGCGTTGGGAAAATGCGTTGTGATCAGCAATGACACCACCGCTGATGACCTGGCTCACCCGGCAATCTTCAAAATCGCTGAGCAGCACGATGTCGGCCCGTTTGCCGGGACTGAGTGTGCCGCGATCCTTCAATCCGAAAGCATTCGCTGCGGACCAGCTTGCAGCTCTATAAACGTCGAGCGGCCGGATACCCTTGGCGATCAGGCGGCGGATCATGCTGTCCAGATGGCCTTCTTCGGCAATATCCAGCGGGTTCCTGTCGTCAGTGCAAAGCGCAACAAAGGCGGAGACATCCGGTGTCAGGATCGGAGCCAGGGCTTCTAGGTCCTTGGATACAGATCCCTCACGCATCAGGATCGTCATGCCCTTGGCAAGTTTTTCCAGCGCTTCTTCCGCGCTAGTTGCCTCATGATCCGTTCGAATACCGGCTGCAAGATAGCCGTTAAGCCCGAGACCGGACAGCAACGGAGCGTGCCCGTCAATATGACCGTCCTGAAACGCAGCAAGTTTGGCGAGCACTTTCGGATCGCGGGTAAGCACACCAGGAAAATTCATGAATTCGGCAAGACCGATGACCTTGGGGTGTTCGCGAAAGGGAAGCAGATCTTCGATTTCCAGACTGGCACCAGCAGTTTCAAATGCTGTCGCCGGAACGCAAGAGGAAAGGTTCACCCGAAGGTCCATCACCGTCTCAAGCGAACTGTCTAGAAAGTATCTGATCCCTTCCGCTCCCAAGACATTGGCAATCTCGTGCGGGTCGCAGATGGCGGTCGTCACGCCAGCACGCAGGCGGCGCGCGATCACGGGCTGGCCTTGCTGGATGCCGGCGCGGATTGTCTGGATGTTGGCGGCGAGAGCACCCGTCCGGGCGCCGAACCCGTGTCTGAAAGCGAAGAACTGGACCGCGTCGCGCCAGTGATCGAGGCGATCCTTGAGGAACGCCCGGACATGCCGATCTCGATTGATACGATGAAGCCGGGGGTCGCGCGCGCCGCCGTGCATGCCGGGGCCAGCCTGTGGAATGACGTCAACGCCCTGCGCGCGGATACGGCGCCGGAAACCGCCATGGAGCTGGGGGTGCCGGTGTGTCTGATGCATATGCAGGGCGAACCGCGCACCATGCAGGCCGCGCCGCACTATGACGACGTGGTCAACGACGTGGCGCGCTATCTGGGCCAGCGCGCCGGAGTTTTGCTCGCCACCGGCTTTGACCGCGATCTGATCGTGCTCGATCCCGGCATCGGCTTTGGCAAATCGCTTGAGCATAATCTCCAGCTCATGGCCTCGCTCGAGCATTTCGTCTCGCTGGGCCTGCCGGTGCTGTTCGGCGCCTCGCGCAAACGCTTCATCCAGGCGATTGATCACACGGCGGAAGATGCAATGGATCGGCTGGGCGGCTCGCTCGCTGTCGCCCTGCACGCCGCACGGGCCGGTTGCGCCATCGTGCGGGTCCATGATGTGCGCGAGACGGTTCAGGCCCTCAAGGTGCAGGCGGCGGTTCTGAACGCCGGGGCCTAAGCCCAGCCCAAAGCCAGGCGCAGCGCCTTGTCGCCCATGATCTGTTCGCTGTGCCGCCAGTCCGCGTCGGGCTGCAGGCCGGCGCTGACCAGCAGAGCGGCGCAGGCGATGTGCTCATCACGGGCGCCGCGGGGCGGCTCGAGCCAGCCTTGCACGGCCCATCCCAGCGGCGTGGCGCTGTACTGGGCGTCACGCAGATAGATATAGACGCCGTGGTCCATCAGGCGTTTCACAAGGTCGGCCATGCCCATAATCGCGGCCCAGTGCAGGGCGGTGGCGCCGAACAGGCCGCGCGGATCGGGATTCGCGCCCTTGTCGAGCAGGCGATGGGCGATGGAGGGGCAGGACAGGCTGATGGCGCTGATCAGCAGAGTGTCGCCATTACCCGGATGAACAGCATCCAGATCCGCGCCCGCCGAGATCAAGGCGTTGGCGAAGGCCAA
>NZ_JAILWL010000236.1 GCF_025698965.1 Roseibium sp. | reverse complement strand
GGTCTTCCAGGGCCAAGGCAGACAGGCCACGATCTTTTGCCGTGGCAATGACTTGGTCGAGAATAGTGTTGTTATCCGCAAGGCTGGTTTCAAACATCAGGTCGGACATGACCTGGTATAATTCACTACCAGCTGCCGTCCGGCGTTTGCGGCCCTTCAGGTCTTCCGGCAATTCCAGTTGTTTCGGTTCCATGATTGTAACCCTTACTTTCGGGAAAAGGCGTTTGCGGATCTGGTTGGGGTTCAAATAGGAGAACGGTGTTTTTTCCAGTCCATCTATGCGGATCGGGACGATCATGGCGCCGGTCTTGTCTGCGACCATGGCTGCTCCATCATAGACCTTCATCAATGTGCCGGTGACGGTCAGACGCCCTTCGGGAAAGATCACCATCGGTTCGCCTGATTTCACCACCTTGATCAGCGACCGAGTTGCCATTGGCTTTGCGGGGTTGATCGGCAGGGCATTTGCTAGTTTCAGAAAGGGTCTGACCCACCAGCGTTTGGCGATCTCATAGTCGACGGCAAAGGTCGGTGCCTTGTCGGTAAGGGTCAGGGCAAGGCCCGCATCCAGAAAACTGACGTGGTTCAATGCCAGAATAGGGGCATCTCCCGCTTTTTCCAGGTGCTCAAGTCCCTTCACTTCCATGCGAAAAACAGCGCGATAAAGGATTGAGATCGCGTCACGCATTGGGTTGGTTGGCAGGAATTTCAACATGGCGACGGCGACAAGCGCGTTGAGCCCTGCAAGTGTCATCATGATTGATGACACGGACAGGCCGAGCTTTTGCGCGCCAGCCAGAGCCAGCCCACCAATCGTCATCATCATTGCGGCCAAGGCGTTTGAACCGGCGATGCGACGTGCGCGGCTCTCGGAACTGGCCCAGGTCTGCAGGGCTGTAAAGGTCGGTACGACAATCAGAGCCCCGGCGATGGCAAGACCGGCCAGGTCAAGGCTGAGACGGACAACTCCTTCTTGTTGAAGAAAGTCGACGAGACCGACAGTTGGAACCGGAACGGGAAGGCCGATCAGGACAAGAGAAGCGTCAAAACTGAACAGTGCCAGAAGTGCCGCACCAACCGGCGCAGGCAACAAGATGACGCGTCCAGCCGAAATCCATGCAGCCAATGCAGAGCCGACACCGATGGACACGGCAAATATTGTCAGGAAGAACGTGACCGCAGTTTCATTACCCCCCAAGAGATCAGAGACGATCAAGGGCAGAATGGACAAAACCAGAGCGCCAATCATCCAGAACCAGCCATTCATCAAGGACGTGCGGAACAGTCTTTTGTCAGCCGCAAGGTCCGACAGGATGCGCCAGGTCGATGTCACGATGTTTTTGTTGATCTTGAGGGTGGGCGCTGCCGCTGGTGTCGAGGGGATCTGGCGGCTGGACAAGTAGCAACCAACAGCCAGTGCCATCATGACCGGAGCAAAGAGTATCGCAGGCGATCCAGCCGAGAACAAAAGACCTGCGGAGATTGTTCCACCGAGAATGGCCAGAAAGGTACCCGCTTCCACCCAGGCATTGGCCCGGGGAAGTTCTTCGGTTTTAAGATGGTCTGGCAGCAGGCCGTACTTTACGGGGCTGAACAGGGCAGACATTGCCCCGAAAATGAAGAGCGCCGCAAATAAAACGGGCAGGGAAGACAGCGCCATTCCGATGACGGCGAGACCCGCTCCACCGATTTCCACCAGCTTCGTCATTTGAGCGAGTTTCGATTTGTCAAAGCGGTCCGCAAGTTCGCCGCCCAGAGCGGACAGGAACAGAAACGGGGCAATGAACACCGCTCCAGCCAATGCAATCACGACACCATTGGTGCCGGCGTCAACGCCTACAGCGCCAACCTGAAACAACACGAGAAAAATCAGGGTGTTCTTCAGGAAGTTATCATTGAACGCTGACAGAAACTGAGTCCAGAACAGCGGTGCGAACCTTCGGGACTTCATCAGTGAAGTGCTCATTTCTCCTCCTTCCGGGCGGCTGCAAGCAGACCGCCCGTTCGACGTTTCGACAAAATCAGTCCTGTTCCGGTTTGCTGATATCCATCAGCAATTTCTCGGTTTTGGCGTCTTCCAGGCGATTGTGAAACTTCTCCGATTCATCGCGGTCCCGAAGCGTTTTGGTGAGCGTGACCGCGGAATGAACCAGCATGATCGAGGCCATGGTGTAAAAACCCTTGGCCGAAAAACTGGCTTCCAGATTGTATATGCCGAGCGCCATCATAATGGCGGCAACAGCAAAGCTGACCATGGTGAATATGGTCCAGTTCTGGGAGTGTTTGACCTGAGTATCCTGCATGGGGGTTTCCTTTCTTACTTGCTGATTTCCAGAAGGAGAGGGCTTTCAGCTCTGAGCCGTGCGAGTACATCATCGGCACGGCTGCGGACGGGTTCGCCGCAGCCTGCTTCAGCGAGTTTTTCGATCATCGTTTCTGGATTTTCCGCGGGCGACAGAGACGTGAATTCCCTGTCTGCAAGTTGATCACGCTCTTGGCGATGGAGAATGTCCTCCAATTGCTCTTCAGCGTGAGACAGGGCAGATTGCCCGGCGGAGGCACCAAGAGACTGCGCTTTTTGAATCTGCTCTCTAACTTCTGCGGTGCGTTCGCCGCGCTTGAGTGCGCGAAGTCGGCTTTGCGCCCGGTGCAGACTTTCTGTCAGCGATGTCAGGTCCTGATCAAAAGCCTGGACTGCAGATTCGAGTGCAGATTTTTCGTCTTCCAACAGCGCAATTGCTTCCGCCGCCTCGCGCGCAAGGGCGTCCAGTCCTTTCAAGAGAGCATTTCGCGCGCGGTTTTCCAGATCCTCAATCGACGCCTTTATTTCTTTTAGACGTTTGCGATCCAACTGCTGTTCCGCCTTGGCGCGTGCCAGGGCTGCCTGAGCCGCTCTGACCGATCCAGCAGCACTTCGAAGATTTGCATTCAGGATTGCCAGAGATTGCCGGCTTTGATTTCCATGGGCACTGCCGTCAAACAACGCCTTTAACTGAGCAATGAACGGTTCCAACATACTGCCTCCAACAAAAAGTGAACGCGGTTCACTATTTGACAAAGCCATATGAAATGCGGTACGTCAAGAAAAAAATGAACTAAGTTCACTTTTGTTGGGATTTATCTGAAATGTCCGGAATTCAAAAAGCAAAGAGCGAAGAGACACAGCGAAGGGTTCTCGATGCTGCGATCAAAGCGGTTGAGGCAGGTGGGCTGGAAGCCGTCAATATCCGAAAGATTGCCGCGCAAGCTGGGTATTCCGTCGGCTCCGTATATAAGCATTACGCGGATCAGGACGAGCTTCTAATCGCGGTGAACACGGTGACGTTGGAGCGCATCCGGACAGTTATGCGTGAGGCAGTTACGGAGATTGATGATCCGCTGGATCAGCTGAAGATGCTTGCGAGATCCTATCTTGAATATGCGCGAAACAATCGGAACCTTTGGACAACGCTGTTCGTACACCGACTGCCGGAGGGGCGTCCTGCACCGGAAGCGCATATCCAGGGCAATATCGCCCTGTTGGCTTTCATTGCTGCACCGTTGCACAAACTGGATCCCGGCTTTTCGGAAGAAGAACTGGCGGCGCGTACGCGAACCTGTTTTGCCGCAGTTCACGGTCTAGTCGAAATCAGTCTTGAAGAGCGTTTCATAGGCTTGTCGGGTGAACTGATGGACAAGGAACTGATGTTTCTGGTCGAGCAGTTGGCAGGTGTCTGAGAAATTTTTCAGGCAACACGTGGAGCATCAGGTTCCACAAAATGTCCGATAAGGTCCGAAGTCGCCAGGTGGAGGGTTGGCATAAGCCTCGTGGGCCGGGTTTTCCGAATAGGGGGTCCGCAACACCTCCAGAAGCTGTTTGACCAGTGTGTAATCACCGGTTTCAGCTGCCTGAAGAGCTTCTTCGACCTTGTGATTGCGTGGAATGTAGGCCGGATTGACCTGGTTCATGTTCGTCGAAGTGGCGTTATGGTCAATGTTTTGCCTGGACACCCTTTCACGCCAGTCAATCAGCCATGCATCAAAGGCTTCGGGTGCTTCGAACAATGCACGGGCTTTTTCAGCGTTGCCATTTGCTGCGTGAGCGAGGTGGCGGAACAAAAGCGTGTAGTCGACGTTCTGGTTCTGCATCATAGTCAGCAGCGCCTCGACCAGGGACTGGTCACCTTCTTCTTTGCCCTGTAGACCGGTCTTGGCTCGCATGCCATCAAGCCACGCACTTTTGTATAGCTCGGGAAAACGCCCTAATTCGGAACTCGCGCGTTCAACCGCCTTGTCGAGGTCGTCCGGATCGATAAGAGCGAGAAGCGTCTCGGCCAGACGTGCCAGGTTCCATTGAGCGATCATCGGCTGGCGTCCAAACGCATAGCGCCCACCATGGTCGATCGAGCTGAACACTGCTGCCGGATTGTAGGCGTCAATAAACGCGCAAGGACCATAATCGATGGTTTCGCCGGAGATTGTGGTGTTGTCGGTATTCATGACCCCATGGACAAAACCCACCAGAACCCATTTGGCGATGAGGGATGCCTGACGTTCAATGACCCTGCCGAGCAGCTTGAGATATCTGTCTTGCGTATCGGCAAGATCCGGATCGTGGCGTGCGATGGCGTAGTCGGCGAGTTGACGGACCTTTTCCGTTTCACCTCTTGCGGCAAAGAACTGGAAAGTGCCGACCCGCAAGTGACTGGACGCAACTCTGGTGAGGACCGCTCCTGGTTTCGGTCCTTCGCGAAAAATCGTTTCACCGGTTGTTGCTGCCGCTAGTGCGCGGGTTGTCGGAATCCCGAGCGCGTGCATTGCTTCACCGATGATGTATTCGCGCAGTACAGGCCCGATCACGGCCTTTCCATCACCGCCGCGGGAAAAAGGCGTTGGTCCGGATCCTTTTAGCTGGATGTCACGCCGTCGGCCGTTTGTGTCGATAATCTCTCCAAGCAGGAGTGCCCGTCCATCGCCCAGTTGTGGTGAAAATCCGCCAAACTGGTGACCTGCATAAACCTGAGCGAGGGGCGAAGAGCCTTCGGGTTTCACCATTCCGGTGAAAATGGCTGCTCCTTGAGGCGTTTCGAGTGCGCTGGTTTGCAGGCCGAGTTCCTGTGCCAGGGACGTGTTGAACAGAACAAGTGAAGGTTCCGGTACTCTTGCGCCTTCCCAGTCGACATAGAAGCCAGGCAATTCGCGTGCGTAGGAATTGTCGAAAGGAAAGAGCGGTGAAACGAGCCCCATTGCGTTGTCCTGTATTAGAAACGTGTTCATCCCGTCCAGTATCTCCCTAGCATTTAGCTTGAGAACCGGGAATGTCTAGGCGCGGAACATCCTGTTGTAGGTGCAAAGTCCCGAAATCGGTTCGGAAACTGGTGCAAAAACCAAACGCCTTTTCAGTAACTTGATGCGTAGTGAAAAACATTTTTTAAAAAATCTTAAGAAAAATTACGTTGTTCCTGATCTGGTTTTATGCGCCTCACGTAGATGTTGCTGTTATCTGATCAAATCGGGAGTATAGATCATGAAAAAGAGCCTTTTGGCGCTTGCAGCATCCGTGTGTCTTGTTGCATCTCAAGCAAATGCGAAGACAATTGTAGAAATTGCCGCTGACGATGATAGGTTTAGCACTCTGGTTGCGGCAGTTCAGGCAGCGGGTTTGGCTGACGCGCTCCAGGGCCCCGGACCCTTTACCGTTTTTGCACCTGTCAATGATGCGTTTGCTGCGTTACCGGAAGGAACAGTTGAAAGTCTCCTGAAGCCGGAAAACAAAGACCAGCTCACAAATGTTCTGCTCTATCATGTTGACGACCGGAAATTGAATTCCAACCAAATTCCGGTTGGTTCAAACTACTTCAAGCCGATGTTAACGAGTGAACGCACCTGCATCACGCGCTCCGGCAAGGGCGTTGATATCGCAGACGGCACCGGTGCGACTGCAAATGTGATCATTGCCGATATTCAGGCAGAAAATGGCGTGATCCACGTGATCGACAAAGTCTTGCTTCCGGGCCAGCGTCCGGCCTGCTGACACGTCCGGCAGCACCGTTCGGCTCCACACGGGAGTGCCGGTGCTGTCAGGCTTTCTTGGGGAAGGCGTTCGCGATTGTATCGTGTGCGCTTTTTTGGTGAGTGAGCGCTATCCACGGGCACCGCGACGCATGAAGGCGGCTGTGACCTTCTTTGTCGTTTCGATATGTTGCTTGAGTAACTCAACCGCTTTCGATGCGTTCCCGGTTACACATGCCGCCAAAATGTCCTGATGTTCCTTATGGGGGCGTTCGAGGCCGGACGCCTCCGAGACCATCATGTTTGTAAATGGTCCAAGGCGGGCCCTGACATCGGCTATCATCTGCAGAAGGGCGGGATTGTCGCAAGGTTCATAGAGGGTCTGGTGAAAAGCGATATTGTGCTCGCTCCAGCTTTGTGAATCCGACTGGGCGGAATAATCGTTCAAGATCTCCTCGGCCCGGGCAAAGTCGGACGGAATCATGTTCGGCACGCTCAGCTCAATCGCCTTGCACTCAAGGGCTATGCGGATATCCATGAGATTGAGCACTTCATTGCTCGACATTTCCCGGACAGTCGCGCCCTTGTTTTTTCGAAATAGAACAAAGCCGTCAATTTCGAGCTTCAGCAGGGCTTCACGCACGGGAATTTTGCTGACGCCAAATCGTCTTGCAATTTCATCCTGCCGCAAAGCTTCACCGGGAAGAAGCACACTGGTCACGATCTCATCCTTGAGAGTTTCGTAGATCGGAATAGCGGTGGATTTTGCTTCAGTCGTTTCGCTCATATCTCTGCTTTACACAAATCTCGAGGTTCGTTCCAATTCAAGTGTGACCGGAAAGGTTTCAGTCCCGTACAACCATAACGGAACAATTTGCGTGACGGACCACTCTCGCCGCATTCGGACCAAGAAGATAGTCCCGGGCTTCCGGGCGGTGCGACGCCAATACAATCAGATCAGCGTCGACCTTTTCCGAAGTCGCAATGATCTGGTCGTAGATCGCACCATGGGTAACAACGTGCTGAACTTTCAGGCCCGACAGGTCAAGCTTTCCTGTGAAATCGTGCAGTCGCTCGCGCGCGGCTTCGATTGCCTGTGTCTGAAATCCCTTCGGGAAGAAAGTGGAAGCAAAGGAATCCAGAGGAGGCACGACAGCAAGGAAATGCAGGGTTGCAACGTTGTTTCGGGCAAGATCCATTGCGGTCTCGACCACCTTGCTGTTTGCGCTGGTTGCATCCAGATCGATCGGGATGAGAATGTGATCATACATAGGAAACCGTCTCTTGCTTGCGGCGGCGGGCAAGTTGCCCCAGAACCAGCAGGATCAACGTGCCATAAATCGGTATGTAGAACAGTTCCTTGGCCATCCGGGAATTCGGGCTGTTCAGCTCCAGGATTTTCCAGTCAAAGTCGATGCCCCATCTTTGCGCCGGGCTGTTGAAATCGACATTGTCGACATAGACGCCGTCGTCATCAATCCGCATCATCATGCCTGTTGCCGATTGCAGGCGGTCTTCTCCCGAGGCGCCGGTTGGGCCTAGCGGAATGGCGACTTTCCTGCGGATCAGATCCCCGGAAAAATTCTCTCCTTCCATGAGCATCTGGATTTGCGCACCGTCTTCAGCATTTGCAACAGTCTCGTGAATTGAATTCGGCGGGACAGGGGTAAAAGGAGGCTGAACCAGGTCGAGCCAGAATGCAGGCCGCAGCAGCGACAGCGCAATTACGATCATCAATGCGCTTTCGATCTTGTAGCTCTTTACAAGCATGAACCCTTGGGTTGCCGCCGCAAAGACGCACATGGCGATAGTGGACGACACAATGATCAGTGCGGCGCTCCACCAGCTTTCGACACCGATCAGCAGCATTTCAGGATTGAAGACGAAAATGAACGGCAGGATTGCGGTTCTCAGGCTGTAATAGAAAGCCTGGATGCAGGTTTTCATCGGGTCCGAACGCGCAACAGCAGCGCCGGCGAAACTGTCAACCGCAACGGGTGGCGTCGTTCCGGACATCAGACCGAAATAGAAGACGAAGAGGTGGACGGCAAAGAGTGGAATAACCAGGCCGTTCTGGGCTGCAAGCGTCACAAGCGGCTGGGCCATGACACTCGCCACGACAATGTAATTTGCCGTTGTCGGCAGGCCCATGCCGAGCACGACGCACATGATCGCCGTGAACAGCAGCATAATCATGATATTGCCGCCCGAAACCGCGTTGATAATCTCCGTCATCAGAAGACCGAGGCCTGTCAGTGAGACCACGCCTACGATAATGCCGGCAGCAGCCATTGCGACGGCAATCCCGACCATGTTGCGCGATCCAGCGATGAAACCCTGAACGAGATCACTGAAACCGGCCCTGAACTGAGCGGAGAAGTTTTCCGTTTCCCGTGTCCGGAAATACGCCAGGATTGGTTTTTGGGTGAGGATAATCAATACCATGATAATAATGGCCCAGGAGACCGCAAGTCCAGGTGACAGCCGTTGGATCATGAGGCACCAGACCAGAACACCGATCGGTAGAATGAAATGAAGGCCTGCCATCAAGGTGGGCTTCAATTCCGGTATTTCGATCAGTGGGGCATTGGGATCGTCGATTTCCAGCTCCGGATAGCTGGCCGCAATCTTGAGCAGCCAGACATAGAGCCCAGCCATAAGCAGACCGGCGAGGGGAGTGGCATAGGAGCCCGCTACAGATTCAAGACCTGTAGCAACCGCATAGGTCAGTCCGCTGACAAGTGCCAGGGCGCCGAAGCCGAACAGGAAACTCCAGATCTTCTGGAGTAGCGAGCTTTCACGCACTTTGGCTAGAACAGGCATGTTTGCTTTCACGGCTTCCAGATGCACGATGTAGAAAAGGCCGATATAGCTGACAATCGCAGGCACGAAGGCGTGCAGGACGACTTCGAAGTAACTGATGCCAACAAATTCCGTCATCAGGAATGCCGCGGCACCCATCACCGGGGGCATGATCTGCCCGTTGATCGACGACGACACCTCAATGGCCCCGGCTTTTTCACCAGAAAAACCGATCCGCTTCATCAGGGGAATTGTGAACGTGCCCGTCGTCACGACATTGGCAATGGCCGAGCCCGAGATCAGGCCTGTCAGTCCGGATGAGACGACCGCAGCCTTTGCAGGACCGCCTCTCAGGTGACCGAGCATGGAAAAGGACAGCTTGATGAAGAAGTTGCCTGCACCGCCCTTGTCCAAAAGAGCACCGAACAACACAAACAGGAAGATGAAGCTGTTGGATACGCCGAGCGGCAGGCCGAACACACCTTCCGTCGTCAACCACATGTGGTCGACATACCGGTTCAGGCTGAAACCGCGATGGGATATCAGGTCGGGAAGGGTCGGACCGACAAAGACATAAGCGGAAAAGATGACCGCGATGATCACCAGCGACAGGCCGAGCACCCGGCGTGTGATTTCCAGCACCAGGGCAATCCCGAGCATGGAAACCACGGTTTCTGCAAGGGTTCGCTGACCACCGGCGTGGTTCACGACTTCCCGGTAAAAGACCACGATGTAGAGCGCACATGCGGCAGCCACAATCCCAAGGATCCAGTCGTATGTTGGAACATAGCGTCTGGGCGAACTCAAAAAGGCCGGGAAGGTCAGAAAGCCGAGAAGCAGCGCAAAGGCGAGATGGATCGCCCGTTGCTGGCTGTCGTCAATCAGTCCAAAGCCGGTGACGAAAGGCAGGGGAGAGGCCATATACAGCTGGTAAAGCGGCCAGGCGATGGCTACGGCGAAAATGATCCGTTTTGCGAGACCTGACGGATCTCGTGCCCCGGTGTCGTTTTCTGCGATCAGGTCTTCAAGCTCTTCGCGATGCGTGTTGTCAGTCACGGTCCCCTC
>NZ_JAILWL010000235.1 GCF_025698965.1 Roseibium sp. | reverse complement strand
ACCGGATACTCAAAGAGGTCGAGGCCTTTTTTGCTGTGCACCGTGCCGAAGGTACTCATGCCGGCGGTGTTCACGTCGAAATGACAGGCCGGAATGTGACCGAATGCACAGGTGGCGCCCGTGCCTTGACGGCGGAGCAGCTTGGCGACCGCTATCACACCCATTGTGATCCGCGTCTCAATGCTGATCAGGCATTGGAGCTTGCCTTCCTGATTGCGGAAAACCTGAAAAAAGAACGCGACGGACGTCAGGCCGAGCCGATTGCAGTTAGCGCCTGAGACGCAGATTCTCTCGTAGCGTTAGCTTGAAGGGTGGCTTTTGCCACCCTTTTTGCTTTTTGAGGTCAGGTTGCGCTGAAAAAACTCCATTTGGTAAGTCTCATTTAACGCTCCGCGCGCATATCTGGTTTTTGGCAGCAAACCGGTGGAGGAGTGAAGGCGTTGCGGCAACAGTGGGATCTTTCGAAGGTTTCTTGCCTGATTGCGGAAGACAATCCACATATGCGCGCGATCCTGCGCTCCGTCTTGTCAGGCTTCGGCATCCGATCGGTGTTCGAGGCCAGCGATGGCGCCGAGGCCCTGGAGCTGGTCGTCGATCGCAAACCGGATATCGTTTTGTGCGACTGGGTCATGAGCCCGTTTGGCGGCAATGAATTTTTGCGGATTTTACGTGGCGACAGGGATCCGATCATCAGCACGATACCTGTCCTGGTCGTCACCGCGCATGCAAAGCGTGCAACAATCCTGGAGGCCATTGAAATCGGTATCCACGGATTTGTCGCCAAACCGATCGCTCCAGCCATCTTGTACCGCCATATTGGTGAAGTTCTCGAACGCCAGGAAATGCAGGGCCGGTCAAAGGGCATCATGGGGCCGGGGCAACAGCAACCGGTCAAAAAGCTGACCATCACGGACATTTCGGGAATGACGCCGACGGCGGAGCCGGCAACCCCCGAGATTGAAGAGAACGCTCTGGCACTGCTTTAGGTCGTTCACTGCAAAATTCGAACACCGTCCTGAGTGGCCCTGAAGACCGTTCTTCAGATTTGTGCGATTGCAACAATTGAGCCTTGCGGCTACATGATGTTGCAATGACATCTTCAGGTTCTGTTCCCATGATAACTGATCGCTTTAGACTTGCCGTAGCGCAACTTAATCCCACGGTAGGTGATGTTGAAGGCAACGCAGAACTTGTTCGCAAGGCGCGGCAGGAGGCTGCCACCAAGGATGCGGATCTGGTTCTTGCGTCTGAACTGGTTCTGGCAGGTTACCTGCCGGAAGATCTGGTTTTGAAGCCTGCCTTCGTCCGCCGGTGCATGGAAGCTGCGGAGGCTCTTGCCAGGGAAACGGCAGATGGAGGCCCGGGGCTTGTGATCGGGACACCCTGGAAAGGGGAGGACGGTAAGGTCTACAACGCCGCGCTTCTCCTGGATAAGGGGGAAATCCGGTCAATCCGCTACAAATACGACCTGCCGAACTACAGCGTGTTCGATGAAAAAAGGGTCTTTGCCGCGGGGCCCTTGCCGGGACCGGTCGATTTTCGCGGTGTGCGTATCGGACTGCCAGTCTGTGAGGACATCTGGAACGATGAAGTCTGCGAGTGCCTTGAAGAAACCGGTGCGGAAATATTGCTCGTCCCGAACGGGTCACCCTACTGGGAAAACAGGGCCGAGGAACGTTTGCAGGTCGTGGTCTCCAGGGTTGTCCAGACGGGATTGCCGCTGATCTACTGCAATCAGCTCGGAGGCCAGGATGAGCTGGTCTTTGATGGCGGGTCCTTTGCTTTGCAGGCTGATCGCTCATTGGCATTCCAGATGCCGCAGTTTGCAACGGCAATCGGCATCAGCGATTGGAAGCGCGAGGGCGAGACCTGGATCTGCGAGCAGGGTGAAGTTGTTAAACTTCCCGACTTGGACGAGGCCAACTGGCGGGCCTGTGTTCTCGGCCTTGGAGACTATGTCACGAAAAACGGCTTTCCAGGCGTTGTGCTGGGGCTTTCGGGCGGCATCGATTCGGCGATTTGCGCCGCCATGGCGGTGGATGCTCTCGGTACGGACAAGGTTTATGCGATCATGCTGCCTTACCGCTATACGTCTGAAGAGAGCATCAAGGATGCCGCCGAATGCGCATCAGCGCTTGGCATCCGTTACGACACGGTTCCGATTTCAGAGCCCGTCGAAGGGTTTGAGAGCGCTCTTGGAGATCTCTTCAAAGGCACCAAAGAGGATACGACCGAGGAAAATCTTCAGTCACGAACTCGCGGTGTGATTCTGATGGCTGTCTCCAACAAATTCGGACGAATGGTCATGACGACCGGCAACAAGTCTGAAATGTCGGTGGGTTATGCGACGCTCTATGGTGACATGAACGGCGGATTCAATCCGATCAAGGATCTCTACAAGACGCAGGTCTATCATCTGGCCGCCTGGCGCAATGTCAATCGGCCCGAAGGTCTCCTGGGCCCATCCGGGGAAGTAATCCCGTCAAACATCATCACAAAGGTGCCGACGGCAGAACTGCGTGAAAATCAGACGGACCAGGATTCCCTTCCGCCATATGACGTGTTGGATGACATTTTGAAGTGTCTTGTCGAAGAGGAAATGTCCGTCAGCGAGATCGAGAAGCGTGGTCATGACAGATCGTTGATTCACAGGATCGAGCATCTTCTCTATATTGCGGAATACAAACGCCGGCAGGCACCCCCAGGCGTCAAGATAACAGAACGTAATTTCGGCAAGGACCGCCGATATCCAATTACCAACCGGTTCCGGGATCGTTCCTGACGCCCCTCCGGAGCCGTCTCCCCCAAGGCCCTGTTCCGGGTAAACGGCTTCGACCGCATGACTTATTTTGCATTTTTGCGTGACAACGCACGCTGGTTGTCTGCCAGCTATCTGCTGGCGATGTTTTCCGGTTTCGGGCAGACGTTCTTCATTTCGCTGTCTGCAGGAAATCTGCGCGCAGAATTCAATCTCAGCCATGGTGACCTAGGTCTGCTCTATATGCTGGCAACGCTCGGCAGCGCGTTGACCTTGCCTTATGTCGGTAGAAGCCTGGATCATTTTCCTGTCAGGCGGATCGCCGCGGTTGTGATGCTTGGTTTGGCGCTGTCCTGCCTTGCAATGGCCAACACGTTTTCTGTGTGGATGATCGCTGTTGCCTTTTACGGCTTGAGATTGTGCGGACAGGGCATGATGGGCCACACGTCTTTAACGGCAGCAGGCCGATGGTTTTCCGCGCAGCGCGGACGCGCCGTCTCGATTGCGATCCTCGGGTTTCCAACCGCGGAGGCACTTTTCCCGTTGGCCTTCGTGACCCTGAGCGGGTTCATTGGATGGCGAGGAGCCTGGAACGTCTCAGCGGTCAGCCTGGTGGTGCTGGCGTTCCCGGTGTTGATGCTGTTGCTTGCCAGGGACCGGGTCCCAAGCGCAACGGAAGTTGCCTCGGCAAAACCGGAAGGGCGTCAATGGACGCGGAAAGAGGCTTTGTTGGATCCGAGGTTCTGGCTGGTCTCACTTGGTGTCAATGCTCCGGCATTCATCGGTACGGCAATTTTCTTCCATCAGGTCTATCTGGTCGACCTGCGCGGCTGGTCTCTGGAAGTGTTTGCCAGCGCCTTTGTGATCATGGCTGGTGGGGTCGTGTGTGCATCGCTGGCAATTGGACCGTTGATCGACAGGTTTTCCGCACGCCAGCTCCTGCCTTTCGCGATCCTGCCTTTGATGCTGGCATGTCTGGTACTTGCGACCATTCATGCACAATTCGCTGCCTTCGTTTTCATGGCGCTGGTAGGAATTTCCAATGGTTTCAACGGAACGCTGGTCGGGGCGTTATGGCCTGAAGTTTACGGAACAAGACACATGGGTGCGATCCGGGCTGTAGCCTTCGCTTTCATGGTGTTCGCCTCTGCTGCCGGGCCCGGTCTGATCGGCTGGCTCATCGATCAGGGTATTCCCTTCGACAACCAGGTGCTCGCAATGGCAGGCTACTGCTTCATATTCAGCGGGGTCCTTGCTTTGACAGCGCGGGCTTACCGGTCGTGACAACAATTCTCGTTTCTGCCGCAGTTAGGGGTTGCTGTCGCGGCAATCCCCGGCTAACTCAACCCCATGACTGTTACTGTTCGTTTCGCGCCGTCGCCGACCGGCCACATTCACATCGGCAACAGCCGTCCCGCGCTCTATAACTGGCTTTTTGCACAAAAGTCGGGTGGACGGTTCATCCTGCGTTTCGATGACACTGATCTTGAGCGCTCGAAACAGGAATACGCCGAGTCCATTGAAAAGGACCTGCGATGGCTTGGCATCGAGCCGGATGTCATCGAGCGTCAATCGGCGCGCGTGGCCAGCTACGATGCTGCGGCACAGAAACTGAAAGACGCCGGTCTGCTCTATCCCTGTTACGAAACACCGGATGAACTTGAGCGTCGTCGCTCCCGCCAACGGGCGCTCGGACGCCCACCGGTTTATGACCGTGCCGGGCTCAGGCAGACGGCGGAAGAACGCGCTGCCTTTGAAGCTGAAGGTCGCAAACCGCACTGGCGCTTCGTGCTTCCCAATCATGATGGCGATCCGTTCGAGACAAAACGGACCGATGTCACCTGGGCGGATCTTTGTCGGGGTGAGCAGGCAGTTGATCTTGCGTCCTTGTCCGATCCGGTTCTTATCCGCGCGGACGGCACTTATCTCTACACATTGCCGTCGATTGTCGATGACATCGATATGGGGGTCAGCCATGTGATCCGCGGCGAAGATCACGTTGCAAACACAGGTGTGCAGATCGCGATCTTCGAAGCACTGGGTGCCAAGGCTCCGATCTTTGGTCACCACAATCTTCTGACGACGCGCGACGGGGAGGGCCTGTCCAAACGAAAGGGCGCGTTGTCCATCGGCTCATTGCGGGAAGCAGGCCTGGAGCCGATGTCGGTCGCCTCACTCGCGGTGTTGACCGGGACCAGCCAAGCTGTTGAACCTGTACCGACGATGGCAGCCCTGGTAGAGAAGTTTGATCTCACCAGCGTTTCAAAATCATCCGCCAAATTCGATCCGGAAGAGTTGAAATCCTTGAACGCACGCCTTGTGCATGATTTGCCGTTCGAGGCAGTCAAGGACAGACTGGCGGATCTTGGTATCACGCCAAGCGAGGTATTTTGGCAAACGGTTCGAGGCAACTGCGAGACTGTTGCGGATGCAAGCCGCTACTGGCAGGTAATTATTGGGCCAGTCGAGGGGCGGATTGAAGACGAAGACAGGGAATTCGTGGCAAGTGCCAGGGGGCTTCTTCCGGACGGCGACATTACACCGGAGACCTGGGGTGCCTGGACATCTGCGCTAAAGGCTGAAAGCGGTCGCAAGGGGCGTGGCTTGTTCATGCCGCTGCGCCGGGCGCTCACCGGTATGGATCATGGCCCGGATATGAAGGCAATATTGCCTCTTATTGGGCGACAAAAAATTCTGGACCGACTACCCTGACAGGCGTTTCCCGGTCTGGTGCCGGACGAAAGCCTGAATCGTCATGTTTGAAAATCGGTGACGTGGAAGCCGCTTCCACTTCACCGTCCTTGGACAGCGAGCGATTAGTCAGCAGAGGTAAGCCGCTTTCCGTCAGCGCGCCCTCCACAAGCTGAGTAGTTCCACCCTTGAGCTTTTTTGAGACCTCGTCGAGAGACGTTGCAACATTGAAACCCTTCTCAAGATTGAACAGTGTGCCTGGATCTTCGTAAAAAGGAAGCTGCGCCTTGTGAAGCGGTGTCCTGGAAAGCGGCGAAGGGGCGGTATCGTCTTTTTCAAACGTGTTGCCCCGGCTTGGTTGAAGGGTCCGCCGGGGAAGTCCGGAACTGATGTCTGAAAGAAAGACACGATTTCCCGAAGCTGTACTCAGTTCTGTCCAGGATGATTGTGTCTTGTTCTGCTTCGTAAGCCGACAGCTGCACCCTTCGACATATTCCGATTTGTACCGGTAGGCGAACGGTTGTTCGGAATAGAGCTCTCCCGCCAGTGACAACATCTTCGACTGATCCCCGCCGGGGTTGCGATGAACGTATAGTTCGGTCTCGGCGGCCGGGCAGATTTCGGTACAGCGGGCTTCGTCGTTGACAAATTGGCTTTTGCCGGTGGAATAGCTCACCGGAAAAAAATAGCCGTCACAAGTGCGCACACACAAGGTGCGGAATGTTCCTCCGGACGGAATGCGAAGCCGGCTGGTGCTGCGTCTGGAACTTGAGCGAACGGTAGAAATTTCGCGATCGCCGGTCGTGGCGCTTACCTGCTCAACGCTCGTTTTGGGGGTAAACAGCCGCTGCAGGAAACCACGGGGTTCCTGATTGTCGTTGCGATTTTCCGCTTTGGCCTGCCGTGTGGATGCTGCAGCGTTGCAGTTTTGCTTTTCAAGGGCGCCGCGCACCTGACGAATGCGTTTTGAGTTTCGGTTGGACCCACCGCCGGATTTTGCCAATTGACGCTCAATCGCGGCCAGGTTGGCTTTCATGCGTTTGATCTTGCTGTTGAGGCCCTGGCATTTGGCAGATGGAACGCTGGAACAGTTGAAGAACCTGGCATCGCGCTCAGCGGCGGAAATTGCATTCTGTTGCTGCTTCCTCGCAGAGGTCCATTTTTGAGCCGCCGGAGATTGTTTTCCCGAACCCGCTTCAAGTCGGCGCAATTCGGACTTCAGACTGGAACAGCTTGCAGCTTCTACAGTTGCGGCGGGCAGCACGAAAACAGCGCAGACAGTCAGAATGCGCATTAAGCTGACAGACTTGCGGGTCTTGCAAAGCCCCATCGTTCAACCCCCACAGCGCTAAGAATTCGCGCCGTTCCGGTACCCGGACGGTACCCACACTATCGTTATTGTCTCCATCATTAGCAACGAAAGGCCTCACGTTAGGTTAATGCTGGCCATGGTTGCGATCAAAATCTAGTCGGGTCGATAAGCGTTTGCGGCATCATGCAGGCGCCCGAAAATGTCACCCAGCAACTCGCTTTGTTCTTCAGTAAGCGCATCTTCCAGCTCCTTGCTGTAGGCAAGCGCGCGGGGCACAAGATCCGCATAGACGGCATTTCCCTGCGAGCTCAGCTTCAGGACCTGTTCCCTGAGGTCGTCGGGGTTTTTCTCCCGTTCGACATATCCACGGCTCTCGAGAGTGGCGACAGCGCGGCTAACCTTGGTTTTGTGCATGGAGGTTGCTGTGCCGATATCCCGGGCTGTCATGGTCGGATGCTCTCCCAGCGTGGCAATTACCCGCCACTCGGGAATGCCTATGCCGTACTGGTCCGCATAGATTTGCGAGAAAGACCGGCTGACGGTTTCGGCAAGATGAATGAGCCGATAAGGCAGAAATTGATTCAGCTTCAGGACAGGTCGGTCGGATACGGATGATGCGGTATGAGCGGTGGGCGATACGGGCTCGTGCGACATGAGTTGGATGCTGCCTCGGAGGTTTTAAAAATCGGGTGACTGAACCAGCAGATGAATGCTGCCGTGATCCGGCCATTTTCTAAGTCTAACAAGTATAGCTTATTGTCTTTCTCATGAAAGTCGGCATGTGCTTCTTTGGAAAATTGACGAGTGGACAAACAAGATTATATGAGAGCTTGTACTCGAGAAGACATCCGCCTGCGAAAATTGACGACCTATCTGTTGATAAGGAAGCAATAGTTAAGAAATCGATGGTTGCGAATTTGCGAATCACCGAATGAAGCTGAGACGCTATCGCCAACAGAAAGATGGCGTGAAATAGGTCAAGAATGACCGCAAAAGCAAGCAGGGAGCTTGCACGAAAGCGAGGCCGTAATGGTTGAGATCTTAAACAATTCCGAGGCCGTGCCGGGAGAAAACGCACGGTTCGAGGAACTGGGACGCGGCTGTTATGCCTATAGTGCAGACGGATGTTCGAACACTGGCGTAATCGTCGGTGACCGGGGTGTTTTGATCGTTGATGGTCAGGCAACCCCTGCACACGCCGAAAAGGTCCTGGAACACGTTCGCGATATCACCGACAAGCCTGTGAAACAGGTGGTCCTGACCCATTTTCACGCCGATAACTCGCTTGGGTCCTGGGCTTTCGACCCCGGAGAAGTGATTGCTTCCGACCTGACGCGCCGCATGATCGAAACGCGTGGTATCGAGGACATTCACGTTTCAAGAGAGCGTTTCAAGGCATTATTCGCTGATCTCCCCGCCATTCCGGCGGTTTGCGCACCGACCATGACAATTGCTTCCTCAATGACAATTGATCTGGGCGGACGGGAAGTTCGATTGATGCATCTTGGACGTGGCCACACCATGGGAGACCTGGTTGTGTGGGTGCCTGACAGCGGGGTTATCTACGCAGGCGATCTGGTTCAAAGCACGGCCGCTCCTTATTGCGGCGACGCGCATCTTGCCGACTGGCCACGTGCGCTCGATCGCATTTCAGCGTTCCGCCCGGCTGCGCTGATGCCGGGTACCGGACGGCCTATCATTGGCGCTCCCGCGGTTGTCTCCGCAATCGAAACGACGCGGGACTACGTCACCACTTTGCGAGATTCCGCTGCTGCTTGTGTTGAGCAGGGTCTTGGCCTCAATGACACGTTCAATGCGGTAAAAGACACGCTTGCATCGCATTTCGGCTCGAAAACGGACTTCGAGACACAGCTGCCGTTCAACGTAGCACGGGCCTATGATGAAGCACTTGGTCTGGACCAGCCTCAGATCTGGACCAGGGAACGGTGTGCCGATCTTGTCGATGCTCTTTCCGGTGTCGTCGCCGTGGCAGAGCCTGTTGAGGCTCCTGATCTTGAAGAAGAAGACACTCCGGTCTCAACAGTGGAAGTTGAGGGCGCCGAAGAAGTGGAAGTGGTCGAAGACGAGGCCTTGAGCGAGGAAAGCGATCTCGTTTCTGACAGTGATTTCGCAGCTTCTCTAGGGACGCCGATGGACGACGATGAAATCGTCGAGGAAGAGTCCCTGGACCTGACTTCCGAGGATATCGTTGACGAGGATGAACCTTCTGAAGGCAGCAGCACTGCGGACGATGAAGGCGATGAGGACAGCAAGGATACTGAAAAGGTTCTTGAGGAGGTTCGATAAACCTATCGAGGAATTTTCGATTGTTGTTGCCTCTGATAGCGCGCGCCGGTCAGGCGCGCGTTTTGTTTTGAAAGGGTCGCTTGATCGTACAGCTGAGATCCCCACATGTCAGACGTTTCAAACCTATCAAGGGATGTTGTCCGAATGCGTTTCCTGACCGCCGTTGCGCTCGCTTTGGTTTTGAGTTTTCAAGCCGCCGGGGTTGCTCTCTCAGCCGAAGAACCCGATCTGATTTTCAAGAAGTCCACGGTGTGGAAGTTTCTGACACCTGATCACAAGCTTGCCGCGTATGCGATCGACGATCCGCTGGTGGATGGAGTTGCCTGTCATTTCACGGTGCCTGAAAAAGGCGGTGTGTCCGGCTGGCTCGGTGTCGCTGAGGAGGTTTCGGACATATCCCTGGCATGCCGGCAGGTTGGGCCGGTCGTGATCAAGGACAATTTCGAGCAAGGCGAGGAAATGTTCCGGCAAAGCCGGTCTTTCATGTTCAAGAAAATGCGGATCGTGAGAGGCTGCGACACCGAGCGCAACGTGCTTGTCTATCTGGTCTATTCAGACAAGTTGATCGAAGGCAGCCCTAAAAACTCCACGTCCACCGTTCCGCTGATGCCCTGGGGTGACCAGCAACCTCCAAGATGTGCAGATTATGTAGAAGATTAGAAACGGGTGCTTATCTGCATCCAAGCCTTTCGACACCTGCTTGGCAGCCGCAGTACACAGGCAGGTCAGTCGGCTTCCAGTGTTTCCAGATGTTTGGCGACTGCAAGGTCCTCATCTGCGCAGAAATGCTTGTAGAGCATCGCCA
>NZ_JAILWL010000234.1 GCF_025698965.1 Roseibium sp. | reverse complement strand
CGATGGTTTCAAGGGTTGATGGGAAGCTGAAGTCGGAGCGCTTGATGACGACTGCGACGAGAGCAAAGAAGAGCGTTCCCAATCCGGCCGCGCCGACCGACAGAACGATCGTGTTTACGACCGCGCGTACATAGGATGGTTGTGAAAATACACCGCCGTAATAGTCGAGTGTCAGAACGGACCAGGGCGCAATGAGCGGTGTCAGAAACTCGGTGAAGGATCGGACGATGACCGCACCCAGCGGCAGTGCGATGAACACCGCGCAATAGGCTGCCATCGCAATCGACAGTGGCCATTTTGCTTTTCCCAGGGCGATGCGCTTCGGTCGACTGGCCTTGCCCTTGATCGTCTCGTATTTGCTCTGATCTCCAAGCAGCCGCAATTGCAGCCAGACAAGGAAGGAGACGACGATAAGCAATATCGTGGCTGCGGCTCCGACCAGACCGAAATCCGGTCGGATCGCGGCAATGCCTTCCTTGTAGAGAAACGACGAAAATACTGTGAGGTTGGCGGGGTCGCCCAGCATGAGCGGGATCGAGAGCATCTCGATTGCCACGATCAGATTCAGCATGCCGCTATAGATCAGGGACGGCTTCATCAGAGGCAGCGTTACCTGTCGAATAACGGTCCAGGGACGCGCGCCGCAGATCCGAGCGGCGTCTTCCAGATTGGGGTCAATCGCCCGACCTGTTCCATAAACGCAATATATGTAGGTAATAGGTGCCTGCGCGATGCCGGCAGCCAGACCCATTCCGGTCAGGGAATAGAGGTTCCAGCCTCCCCCGACCCACTGAGTTACGAAGCCGGCCGGACCATAAAGCAGCAACCAGCCGAAGCCGAGAATCAGGTGCGAAACGAAGAGAGGCCACATGAACAGGTCGCCATAGAAACTGCGACCGGGCAAATCGGTTCGGCCGATCAGAACGGCTGCGATTCCCCCCACGACCTGGGATACAACGACCGTGATCGCCGCAAAGATCAATGTGTTGAAAATCATGCCGTAGAAGTCAGAACTGCCGGACAGGTTTGAAAAATTGTTCAGGGTGAACGACCAATCGTCCTCATATATCGGACGGTCTATGACGGCCTGCACCAATACTGGCACGATGGGTGCGAATACGAGGAAAATCGTGGCCGCCGCCAGTGACCACTGGACCAGCCTGTCGGTCGATTGATGCGATACAGCAAGACTTGCTGCTTTTGCGTTGGCATTCATGTTGTCATCTATTCTTAACTAGGCAACCGGACCCGGACTGGCTCTTATGAAGCCAGTCCTTGGGCGGATCTTGTTGCTGTAAACATACCGCGGCGTGCCTGTACGAACGAAAGTCATGAGTTCTTCCGTTGCCTGGTGTTCAAACCTGTCGGTGTTATTGACCAGGTTTCGGTGACATTAGCCCTGGCACGCCGCGGATGGGGCGATCGCGGAGGAAGCAGACCGCCCGGCTCCTGGCAAAGTCAGTTCCTGTTGAACGTCTTTTTCCAGCGAGCGGAGAATTCGTCACCAGCCCTGATCATGTCCTCATCATAGTCAATCAGAATGATGCGCCCTCCGGTTTTCTCGACAATGGTGCCAAAGGTTTCGTAGGGTACCTCTTCAGGGCCAATGTCTTCCCGATAGGGTGTGAAACCGCCCTTGCCGACGGCAATCTGACCTTCCCTGGACACAATGTAGTCAAGCATGAGTTTGGCAGCGTTGACGTTTTTCGCGTGTTTCGGAATTGCCATTCCACGGAGAAACAGCGGCGTACCGTCCTCGAAAAAAGTCCATTCGACGAGTTTGCTCAAGGCACCTTCCATGCGAGGAAAAAGGACCGTGCTCGAGACGAACAGGGCGGCCGAATTTTCACCGGAGACGAGTTTCTCGATCATGCCTCCGGAACCACCGCCCGGCCGCGCGGCTTTTCCGACCTTTTCCATCAAAGCCCAACCGGTTTCGCCATGGTCACGCAGAAAGGCCCAGTTGATGGATTGGCCGAATCCGAGAGCTCCGTCATAGGTTCCGATCTTGCCGTCAAATACTTCCGGGTTCGCTTCAACCGCATCCGCGAAACCTGAAAATGTCGCGGCCCGCAATTGTTCCGGTACAGTGACCTTGTTGTAGGCAAGCAGCATCGGGTCGGTCGAAAAGGTGTAGATCCCCGGCAATGGCATGGACCAGTCCGGCAGTTCGTCGCTGTGAACCGTCTGGTAGTCGATGGCTTCACTCTTGTTCGCGAAATCGATCCAGTCCGTGATCGATCCGGTTACCATCAGATCGGCAGAAGGTGCGCCAGTACCGGTTTCAGCAAAATAGCGGGTAAACACTTCGGATCCGCCGAGATCAGTGGTTTCGACGCTGATCCAGGGGTATTTGGCTTCAAACCCCTCCTTGATGTACTTCCAGTTTTCCGGTCCCATGTTTGAGTAAATGTGCAGAACCGTCTCGCTGTCTTGCGACGCCTTGATAAGGTCGTCCTGCGAACCTGCGAATGCGCTTCCGCAAATCGAGCAGGCCATTCCGCCGATCGACAGAAATGTACCCACAATTTTCAGCATACTCATTTGGTTTCCTCCCAGTTAGAGATTGCCATTCAATGATCAAATCCCGAAATTCCGAACCCGCTTCGGCTCGATTTCGCCCAACGAAATGTCTTCAAAAAAACTGAGAACACGCCCGAACATCGGCTCAAGTTGGTGAGCCACATCGGGGATCAGTTCAATTTCTGAAGACACGTTGAGATCTTTCAGCGCGCGATGAAGCGTCTGAAGGCGTTCAACCCGGTTTCTGCCGCCAAATTCCGTGACGCTGTTTTGGTAAGCGCTGTTCCTGGCCGGCAGAATTTCCGTCTCGTCAGTGTCCGCGGCGCCGACAAGAAGTTGAAATCTGATGCGTGAAAACTGTTCCAGGGAGAATTCACTGCCGAAGCGTTCCTGCAGATCATGCGTGCCGCGCCACCAGCTGTCGCGTAGACCGGGTATCGAGATTGTGCCTGGAGCAGCGATGCTGGCTGCAGCTATACGGTCGGGCCTGACAATTGCGTATCGGTGTGCACACTGGGCACCGCCTGATATGCCGAACAGGCAAATTTCGTCAAACGCGATTTGTAGACGCTTTTCGACTTCACCGATCATGTCATCGATGACGCTCACATAACTGAGGTCGCCTTCGAAAAGAAATTTGTAGCCATCCATGTTCTCTGGCTGACCCACGCCGCCGGGAAAAAGCGGGCAGAGAATGACGTATCGGTGTGTTTCGGCAAGGTTCTGAAACAGACGGCAAAGCTCCAGTGCATTGCGGTCGGAGCCGTGCAGGGCAACGAGCAGCCTGTGACCCGTCGGATCGCTGACAAAGCTCTTAGGCACGTGAATGCAGTAGGAAAAGCGGGTGTCCTTCCTGAGCGCTTTGAACGGTACCGTTCCCGCGCGTTGCGGCGTGCACGGTTCGTCATTCGGATTAACATCACCTGCAGTGGCTTTCATTCTGATCCTCCCGTCGGTGACACCAGGTTTCGCATCCGCGATGACCTGTTTGTCGACTTCCACGCTTTGATGGGGTTATATATTTTTAAAAATATTTTTGCAAATTTTTTTAAAAAAATGAATGCAAGTTTGCACCCGGTTACATGCTCGGAACATGAGGAATTTTGAAAACTTTAATAAAAATAGGTGTTTGATGCGCTCTCGAGCGAAGCAGAAATCAAACCACGGAAGCGTGGATTGCGTTTTGAAATCCGTGAACGCGCAGTTACTGAGAAGGCCAATTTCACAAATTTCTGGTTCTGGTGCCCTTTGACAGATGCCTTGAGAGCGCTGTCTTGAAGCGAGCAAGGGCTGTTGGAAAAGTCTGGTCGAAGGCAGGGGGAAACTTGTCGAAACGGCTACCATATGACCCGAGGCCAAAAGTGACGGGCGTTAGTTTTCGGGAGACGGGTATTGCGATTTTGGAAACCAGGAGGTGATCTCTCCTTCGGGATCAAACCCAAATTAGTGGAAACTCCGGTAGGGCCACGCGGTGATGCCGGGTTGCCGCGTCCCGCACTTGCAAGAATGCATCAGGCCAGCGTGATCTGCTTTTCACGCATCCCCCATCGGAGTGTCACGCCCAGGCTGGCGACCATGATCAAAAGCAACCCGCCAAGTTGCAGGCGGGAGATCAGATGGCCATAGGCCAACGCATCGACGACGACGGCAGTGGCCGGATACAGAAACAGCAGTACCGCGATCACAGGCGTGGAAAGCTTGGGGAGTGCATTATAAAGAATGACGTAAACGCCACCGGTATGAACAATCCCGATAACCGCGAGCCAGATCCATTGGCCGGGACCAAGCGAAGTCGGAGTGAGTGGCGTGACGGCAAAAAGCATCAGCACCCCGCATATGCATTGAACAAGCGCCAATTGAGAGGCCTTTATGCTCGTTAGCCCCTTGGCTATGACCGTCACGAGCGCGTAGAAAAACGCGGCGGCAAGGGTGCAGGCAATGCCGATGAGTGCAGACGCGTTGCCGGAGATTTCAGCATCGGTCAGACCACTGGAAAGCGTCAGGCCTGCAAGAGCAAGACAAATCCAGAGCAATGCCACCGGGTGCAGACGCTCAAGAAAAATGACCGCACCCAGAGCAACCACGAAAAACGGCTGAATATGAAAGAGTATGGTCGCCACGGCGATGCCGGTCCGGTGAATGCCTTCAAAAAACAGCACCCAGTTGCCGGTCATCAGATGCCGCTGACAACCGCCAGTAGCAGTGTTCGCGGTGCCAGGTGAGCAATGGTGACGAGATCTCCCTGCCAGCTGCAATAAAGCGCCAACATCAAACCGCCTATGACACAGCGGTAAAAAGCCACGGAAACGGGATCCGCGCCGCTTTCCAGAACGCACAGGCCGATCGTTCCAAGAAGCGCCTGGGCACTGACCAAGCCGATGAAACCTTGCACTCGAGCAGGCATGTCTGCCGATCCGTACTGTTGAAATCCGGATCAGGATGAGGTTGGTTTCATTATTCGGTCAAACGATATAATCTGAAGAGACTTTTCAAAAATGCTAAAAGATAATGCAGCTTGATCACACACTCCTCAGAACCTTCGTTGCATGTGTCGACGCGATGAGTTTCACACGGGCGGCCCAGATTGTGCATAAATCACCGGCGACGGTGTCCACTCAGATTGCCCGGCTGGAAGAGCGCCTTGGTGCGGTGTTGTTTGTCAGGGACACGCGCAATCTTTCGTTGACCCAGGCGGGAGAAGAACTGGACGTCTATGCCCGCTGCATCCTTCGATTGCATGACGAAGCGCTTGAAGCGTTCTGCCGGCCGGAAATGTCCGGATCTGTCTCGATCGGCGCACCCGATGACTATATCTCTGCAATGCTGCCAGACGTTCTTCGCCGTTTTGGCGCTCTGTTTCCCAGGGTCGAACTGAACGTTGTCTGTGCGCAGTCAACAGAGCTGATACCCAGAGTGGAAGAGGGTGAGATCGATCTGGCAATCGTGACCCGCACAGGTGGTGCTGCCGGAAAACTGATCCGGCGTGAGCCAATGGTCTGGATTGCTTCCAGAGACCTGCAAGCACTTCAGCGCGATCCGCTGCCTGTCGCCCTATATGAGCCCGGTAGTCAGGCGCGGACGATGGTTCTTGCAGCGCTGGGTCAAGGCAACAGGCGCTTCAGGTCGGCCTATTCCAGCTTCAGTCATTCGTCACTCTTGACCATCGTGGAAGCCGGTCTGGCGGTCGCCGCGGTAGCGCAGATGGCTGTCCCAACTGAACTTGAGCGTCTGGGCGGCAATGAGGGACTGCCTCCGCTTGAACCGCTCGATATCGTCCTGGTGCGCGGTCCAACCGCAAACACCAAACCCTGCGACGCACTGGTTGAGGAAATTCTGGACCGGGCAGGGTAGAGCCTCGGCCTCAGCTTCGGCCTCAGGCGTGTTCCTCCTCCTGATAGGCCGCAAGTTCACCGAGCGTGACCGGTTTGATCGGCGAACGGATGCGCAGAGCACCGGTTTCCTGTTGGCTGATGCCGTTTTCCGCAGACAGGATTTCCGTCACGGTCAACCCGCAATAGCGACCCTGACACGGGCCCATCCCGGAGCGGCCGAAGGCCTTGGCCTGGTTCGGCCCCTTGCAGCCAAGGGCGGCATAGCGGCGTATATCACCAGCGGTGACTTCCTCGCAGCGGCAAATGATCGTTGTGTCCACGGGCTTCAGGGTCTGTTGCGAAGGCGGATAGGCCCGATCCAGGAACGGGCGCACCGCAAGCTCCTTTGCCCGTGTTTCTAGGATAGGTGCCGACGAAGTTTCGAATGTTTCGTTGGTGATCAGGTCGAGCCGGTGCAAGGCTCCGAGTGCCGCAAGCTGCCCCGAGAGCGCGGCAACTGCCGCTCCCCCAATTCCCGCTCCGTCTCCTGCAACGCTGACGATCGGACTGGAAGACAGGCCAAAGGTATCCGTCACCGGAACAAAACAGCGCTGGTCCTCTTCATAGCGATGATCAAGCTGTAGGGATCTGGTGATCTGGGTGTTCGGAACAACGCCCTGATGCAGTAATACAGTATCTGTTTCGATCCGGAGCTCCCGGCCCTTCCAGGTGAAGGAAACAGCTTCTGCTCGGTCGGATCCCAGAACCTTTATGTCTCCTGCCCCGGTATATCTTCGCACACCAGCCCTTTTCAGCTGTGCGATCAGCGACAGGCCCTTCGCCAGATAGCGCCACCCGCGCAACGCACCGCCAAGATGCTTCATGGCCGCCTGAAGATCAGAGCCGGTCTGTGTCTCGATCATCGCCTTGGGTGGAGATCCGGCGGCAACCATCTGCGCGGCGATCAGGTAGAGCAACGGCCCGGACCCGACGAGAACGGCGTCTTCGGCAACCAGTCCGCCCGATTTCATCAGAATTTGTGCTGCGCCCGCTGTCAGAACTCCCGGCAGGGTCCAGCCCGGCAACGGGACGGGCCGCTCGGTCGCACCGGTTGCGACGATCACTTGTCGGGCTTCAAGTTGCTCTGCCTGGTTTTTCCGGCTGTAGGCAATGCGCCCGGTGCCTGTTATCTGCCATACGGTGATATCGGAAAGATGCTTTGCGCCGGATCGCTCAAGCGCCGTTACCAACGCATCACCCTTGGCATAGTCCTGGCCAAGGACTTCTCTTTGTCTCGGTGTGGCGATGCCGACATTGCGGTAGATCTGCCCGCCGGGTCGTGGCTGTTCGTCCAGAAGAACTACGGACGCACCGCGGCGATCGGCTTCAATGGCAGCCGCCATTCCCGCTGGACCGGCACCTATGATGGCTATGTCGTAAATATCCCTGCTCATGCCCGTAATGCCTCACGGGAATTCTCCGAACCCTGAGGAGCACTATCGTGCGGTTCGGCCGACACGTCCGGTCGTGGAATGCGCTTCACCACCAGCCCGTCCCGGACAGGGGTCATGCAGGCCTGCACGGTCACATCGTCGATTTGCACCAGACAATCGAAGCAGGCTCCCATCATGCAAAACGGACCGCGCGGGCTGGCCGAAACAGGTGTCGACCGGAATTCGGAGACGCCGGCGCCCAGCAGTGCCGCGGCCAGAGGCGTGCCTTCCTGTGCGGTGAACTCCCGTCCGTCAAAGTTGAAGGTAACCTGCCTTCCGGAAGCGGTTTCAAGCGGCGTGAACATCAGAATCTGGCCTCGCTGAAGTCGGAAAGGTCGGGCACCTGGTTGCTTCCCACCACCCAGTCGGGCAACAGGCGCGCATGCGCGGCAGCCAGGGTGATCCCGCTGTGGCAGGTGACGAACCGCGCACCCTCATATTTTGTCGAACGCTGATAGATCGGCAGGCCATCAGGTGACATCACCCTGAGGGCTGCCCAACTGCGCACCAGATTGACGGGGGCAAGGTGCGGAAAGACGTCGACCGCGTGCCGGGCCAGTTTTGCAATTGTGCCGAGGTCTTCCCGGTCGTCTGCACCGATTTCGGCCTTGGACGCACCAATCTGTACGCCGCCTTCATTCACCTGGCGCAGGGTGCCGGATGGATAGTTGAGGAAAAAGGGCAGTCTCTCGGTGATCAGAACCTGACCCTGCTGAGCTCTGACCGGTGCCTTGAAGCCAAGCTCGGGACCGAGTTCCGATGCGCCCAGTCCTGCGGCAAGAACAATTGCTTCGCCCTCCGCGCGGTCACCATTGGCCAGCCGCACCGAAAATGCGCGGTCTGCCGCTTCGATGCCGACGACTTGTGCACCGGTTCTAAGATCGCCACCAAGACGTCTGACGGCGCTGCTCAGGGCTTGCAGAAGCAAAAGTGGGTTCACATGGCCATCCATTGGCGAATACAGCCCGCCGATTACCTTCGGACCGATCTCAGGAACCAGTTTTTTCAAACCCGAATGGTCCAGCACCTCGAACGGATAATCACCACCGACAGCCTGCTTCAGGCTTTCCAGCGCGGCGATCCGGTCTTTCAACTCGGTTTCATCGGTGAAGTAGTCGACCCCGCCTTTCTGGCTGAGGGAGATGTCGATCCCGGTCAGTTTTTTCAGGTCTTCCGCATAACCGGGCCACAGACCGGCGGAGCGCCGGGACCAGTTGGAATATGACGGGCAATCGACCCCTTTTCCCTGGATCCAGACAAGGCCGAAATTGCCCCGTGAGGCACGAAAGTCACCGTCGCCGCCGTCCAGAACCAGGACAGACTTGCCCTGTTGCAGCAGGCCGAAGGCTATCGACAAGCCAACGACACCACCGCCGATTATGAGCGTCGTCATTGGTTCATCCCCTTCCGACGAAGACCCGGTCGAGACCGTAGAGCCTGTCGAGGATCAGCATCACAAGGAACGTCAGCACGATCAGAACCGTCGAGACGGATGCAATCAGCGGATCGATGGTCTGGGCAATGTGGTGGTACATTCTGACCGGCAGCGTCTGGGTTGCCGGTGAGGCAACGAAGATACTCATGGTGAGTTCGTCGAAACTGGTGATGAAGGACAAGAGCCAGCCACCGGCGACCCCCGGCAGGATCAGGGGCAGGGTAATCCGGCGAAATACGGTGAATTTCGATGCGCCGAGCGTATAGGCGGCATTTTCCGCATCCTGTGGCAGGCCGGTTGCCGAAGCCAGCGCGAGGCGCAGCGCGTAAGGCGTTATCAGGATTACATGGGCTGCCGTCAGGCCGACAAAGGTGCCTCCCATCCCGATCTGCGAATAGAACTGCAGAAACGCAACGCCGAGCACCAGATGCGGGATCATCAATGGCGACAGCAGGAACGCGGCAATCACATCCCGGCCGGGAAACCGGCGCCGGGCAATGGCCAGCGCGGCCGGCACGGCAATGACGACTGCCATCGTCGCTGACAACAGCCCCAGCCAGACGGAAATCCAGAAGGCGGAGATGAAGTCCGGGTTTTCCAGGATTGCGTGGAACCACCTCAAGGACAGACCGTCCGTCGGCAGGGAGAGATATCCCTTGTCGGTGAAGGAGACCGCGATCACCATGACCAGCGGAGCCAGGATGAAGGCGACAAAAAGGGCGTGAAAGGCAAGGGCAACAGGTCCGAGGCGCTGCATCATCGGCTCCTATTCAAAGACTTTGGCAAAGCGACGCTCGACCAGCTTGTTGTAACTGACGATGATCGCGATGTTGGCAACGAGCAGAAGAACGGCGATCGTGGCGCCGAGCGGCCAGTTGAGTGTGCTCAGGTATTCGTCGTAAGCGGCCGTCGCGACCACCTTCATGCGCCGCCCGCCGATGATGGCCGGGGTCGCAAAGGCACTGGCCGTCAGGGCGAAGACGATGATGCTGCCGGAAAGAATTCCGGGCATCGCCTGGGGCAGGGTGATGCGCCACAAGACGGTGAGTTTCGACGCGCCAAGGGTGAGCGCGGCATCTTCGCTTTGCGTGTCGATTTTCTGCAGCGCGGCCCAGACGGAAATCACCATGAACGGGACCAACACATGCACCAGGGCGATGGTCATACCGGTGAAGGTGAACATCAGGCTGACGGGTCCATCGGCAAAACCAAGCCCCTGCGCCACCATGGTCAAAACCCCGCTGCCGCCGAAAAACAGCGCCCAGCCGAGAGTACGCACGACCACGGAGATCAAAAGCGGCCCGAGAACTACCAGCAGAAAGATCGACCGCCAGGGATTTGGCAGGCGCGAGAGAAC
>NZ_JAILWL010000233.1 GCF_025698965.1 Roseibium sp. | reverse complement strand
CATCTGCGTTCAACTCCAGAAACTCGAAGGCGGATGCGAAGCACTTGGCGGTTGGAAAATCGGCTTCTTCCTTCAGGAAATCATGCGTGATCGCGGCTCGGGATCTCTTCCATGCGGCTCTGTCCGTGTTGCCTCTGGTCACGGTGCCGTCTGAGAGATTTTCCAGCGGATAGTGACGGGGATCGAATTTCTGCCGATATCTTTCAACCGGCGGTGAAGCCAGAGCCTTCAGAGCGTCATATTCCTGACCGCGGATAAAGTCCCAGCTGTCGAAGGAGTTGGCATAGCCCCAGCCGCCATCTTCAAAGTAATGGAGGTGGTCGGAAATCAGGTGCGAATAGACGCCCGCGCCACTCAGAATTTTCGCAAAGGATTCATCAAACGGCTCAAGCGGCCCCCAGTGCCGGTGCATGAAATTGAGCCGGCCCGTATGCATGTCCCGGCGGGCGGGCATGCATGGAAGACTGCCGACATAGTGTTTGTCGAATGTCACGGCACGCCGGGCAAACCGGTCGAAATTGGGTGTCTTTACCGCCACACCGCCATATGCGCCGAGCGCCAGGCGATTGAGCGAATCAAACAACACGAAAACCGTCCGCATTGCCCCTCCCAAAGCTTTCTTGATTGACGAACATTCTGCACATTGATTGATATCAGGTATTCTGTAAAATCGATTTATTGATAGTTATCATTCAAAAAAAGAATGCTAGATGGACAAGAATCTCAAGGCGTTTCTGGCTGTTGCCCGGCACCAGTCTCTCACGGCTGCTTGCGGTGAGCTGGCTCTCACCCAGCCCTCCGTCACCAAGCGCATCGCAAATCTGGAACATCAGGTCGGCGCGGATCTGTTTGACCGCGACCGGCGCGGCATGAAACTGACGGCTGCCGGGAAAGTGTTCTTCAGGCGGGCTGAGCGGATCGAGGACGAATACCGGCAATGCCTGGAGGAGGTGTCGACGATAACCACAGCTGGAATGCCGGTTTTGAGAGTGGGGGCGGGGCCCGTTTTTCACCTGAACTGTGTTGCCCGGTTGTTCGCGGCGTTGATAAAACAGTTTCCGGCGTTGAAACTGGAAGTGAAAACGGACACCGGGCACGACATAGCACAGCCGCTAAGTGCCGGTGAACTCGATATTTATTTGGGTATCATTCCGAAAGAACAAGTGGATGAGGCGATACTTGTAAAGTACATCACCAGTGTGGAGCACGGCATCGTTGTCCGGTCCGACGATCCGAATGCGCAAAACGCGGTTATCGATCCGTCGAAACTGAAGGGATATCGCTGGGTCAGTTTTGTGGTCGATCCCGAAACGGAGCGTCGTATTCAGGAATATTGCGCTCCTGAGGGTGCCGTAGAGTCTATGATCGATATTCGCACCACGTCCTTCGCGACTGGGCTTCAATTGGTGAAGGAGGGCGGCTTTGTCATGTCGGCTCCTCTTCAACTCGCCAACCGCATTGAAAGCGAGGGGTTGAGGATCCGTCCGACCGTTCATGGCATGCCGCGCAGAGACGCAGGGGTTTATGTGCGCAAGAGTTCTCTCGGGTACAACGCGATCCAGGCCGTCCTGTCCTATTTCGAAACCGAAGACCTGGATTTTTGATTCAAGGCTACGTCCTGTAATGCAGGTTTTACCGACAACGCTTTAGCTGCGTGCAGTTCCGGCGGGCAGACCGCGTCGTGCCGCCAGAGAGCCAAGACCGGAAAAGGCAATCAGCATCAGTCCGAACATGGCGACATCGTCCGGCCAGTCTCCAAAGACAAGAATGCCGAGTACGGTTGCGGCGACCAGCTTGCTGTAGACAAGCGGTGCCACGAGACTGGCATCTGCCATCTTGTTTGCCACGACAAGAAGATAGTTGCCGGCCGCCGACCCGAGTGCGCTGAGAACAATCAGCGCCCAGAAGCTTGTGCTTTGCTCAGGCATGCCAAAGCTGAGACCGAATGGTGCCAGCAACACGGAACCAATCAGAAGCTGCGACATCAGGAGCAGGCTTGGCCGCATGGCTCCCGCCAGCAGCTTGGTCATGAAGAGATAGCAACCGTAACAGACACCGGCCAGAACCGCGAAAAGGATGCCGGCCGACGCTCCAAAACCGGGCTTGACCACCAAAAGCACGCCGACAAATCCCAGGATCAACAGGACCGAGTGTATCCGGGACGGTCTTTCGGACAGGAAAATGACGGCGAGAACGTAGGAGATGATCGGCCCGACAAAGAAGGCACCGAAGACATTGGCGATGGGTTCGGTCTTGAGTGCCGTCAGGATGAAGCAGATCGCACAGGTGATGAACACCGCGCGCAGGATCACGCGCCAATCCCTGTAGGCGAGAAGTTCCGGCAGCTTGATCCGGGCAAGCGGCCACAGGGCAAGTGCCCCGATCACGAACCTGGAGAAGGCGACGATGAACGGATTGACCCCACCTGCGGTCAGCAGTTTGCCGCAGGTGTCCCCCATCACGATCAGGGTCACGGCGCAAAAGACAGTGCCTGCAATCCGGCACAGTTCGAAGGCTGGCATTGGGAAACCGTTTGGAGAGAGAGTCAGGACGTTGACCTGATTGTTTTGAAAAAGGGATAGAACGCAAGCCCGGAATTCGGTTTTTCAGACCTCACCTATTTTTCGATGGTGAATTCGACCGGCGCGCCGTTCTTTTCTCCATCGAACAGGACAAGCACGCGAAAGATATCCGAAGTGTCTTCAAGCACCAGCAGTGTTTCTGCGCTCGCGTTTACATCAACGCCTGGAAGAGTTCCCAATGGTTCAGCGGCATCGCCCTGCTTGCCGCTCCAGAACCAGATGGAAGGCGAGGGAGACGGGGGTGTGCGCTTTTCGCCGCAGGTGAGTTTCTGGTCACCTCTGCGGTCGTCACTTCGACCTGACAGGATCAGAAATCCGTCCCTGACCGCAGTCAGGTCCCGTATGCCGACATTGTCGCCGAGCTCCAGCTTCGTGGTTCTTGAGGTCGGTGCCTCGGTCTTGAACAACTGATCGATCGGGACGTGAAGAATGAGGGCCTGGCCGGAGACGCAAGGGCTTCGCAAACCGAAAAGCAACTCCCGACCCTGGATCGAAAGACCTTCGATTGTGACACCGTTGCGATCCAGCTTCTTGTCGGCAAGCGGTGCCAGATCCGGATTATCCTTGATCGTCTGACGCAACAGTGTCGTCATGGAAATCTCCGGAGCCGGTTTCTTGTCGTCGAATTCAAAGGTCGGAAGGCCGGTTTGCGCATCGACGGGAACTCGAAACAGGACATAGCGCGATTGCTGGAATTCGCCGCTTCGGGAAAGGCCATGCGATCCGGTGATGAAAAAGGAAGCAGATCTGCCGCTTTCATCCGGAGGAATAAACACGACACCTTCCGCATCGATCTCTTTCGTTTTCTCACCGTCGATTTTCCCGGGAAGCAATCGGATCACCTGGCCGGGTGTGATGTGCCGATCGGAAAGCGTAAAAAACTGCGCGTATTTCTTTTCGTCATTCACTGCCAGACAGTGGCCCGGTGCAGGCGCGCAGGCTGCGCCGCTGATCGATTCCCTGGCTTTGTCACTCTTTTCGAAATCCGGTTTCACGCGCCAGATTTCAGGCGAGCGCACAATTTCCGCTGAGGCCGGAGCGCCTGAAAGAGCGACCAGAAAGGCAAGGATGATCGGGCGCATGAATTGTCTCCGGAATGGCAATCAGCCCCGAGCTTATCATGCTGCATGGCCGGCGTGGGAGTATTTCCACCCGGTGCTAGTTACCTGTCTGACAGCTTCGAACTAATTTGAAGCGGACAAACAAAAAGCCCGGCATTGCTGCCGGGCTTTTCGCGTTCTGGTCTCTTTGGATGAGACAAAAACTTAGTCGTCGGACTGCTGCTTCAGAGCAGCACCCAGGATATCGCCGAGAGACGCGCCGGAGTCGGAAGAACCGTACTGTGCGACAGCTTCCTTCTCTTCTGCGATTTCCAGCGCCTTGATCGACGCGGAAACCCGGCGGGTCTTCTTGTCGAACTGGGTGATGCGGGCATCGAACTTGTCGCCAACGGAGTATTTCTCCGGACGCTGGTCTTCGCGGTCGCGGGACAGGTCCGCACGACGAACGAAGGCGGTCAGGTCGCTGTCCGCGATCTTGACGTCCAGGCCGCTGTCTTTGACTTCGATGACTTCACAGGTCACGACGGAGTTCTTGCGGATTTCGCCGCCGGCACCGGTTTCCATCGGATCGCCGGTGAGCTGCTTGATGCCGAGAGAGATACGCTCTTTCTCAACGTCAACATCCAGAACGACGGCCTTGACCATGTCGCCCTTCTTGTACTCTTCGATGACCTGTTCGCCCGGACGGTTCCAGTCGAGGTCGGAAAGGTGAACCATGCCGTCCACGTCGCCGTCGAGGCCGATGAACAGGCCGAATTCGGTCTTGTTCTTGACTTCGCCTTCAACGTTGGTGCCGACCGGGAACTGTTCAGCAAAGGCATCCCACGGGTTCTGCAGGGTCTGCTTGAGGCCCAGGGAGATGCGGCGCTTGACCGGATCGACTTCCAGGATCATCACTTCGACTTCCTGAGAAGTGGAAACGATCTTGCCCGGATGCACGTTCTTCTTGGTCCAGGACATTTCGGACACGTGGATCAGGCCTTCGATGCCCGGCTCCAGCTCAACAAATGCACCATAGTCGGTGATGTTGGTCACGCGGCCGGAGAACTTGGCTTCGATCGGGTATTTGGCTTCGATGCCATCCCACGGATCGGTTTCAAGCTGCTTCATGCCGAGGCTGATGCGATGCGTGTCCTGGTTGACGCGGATAATCTGCACCTTGACGGTCTGGCCGATGGTGAGAACTTCCGACGGATGGTTGATGCGGCGCCACGCGATGTCGGTGACGTGCAGCAGGCCATCGATGCCGCCGAGGTCGACGAACGCACCGTAGTCGGTGATGTTCTTGACCACACCTTCCACGGTATGACCTTCTTCCAGGCTCTGAACCAGCTCGGAACGCTGTTCCGCACGGGTCTCTTCCAGAACAACACGGCGGGAAACAACAATGTTGCCGCGGCGCTTGTCCATTTTCAGGATCTGGAACGGCTGAGGCGTGTGCATCAGCGGGGTCACATCGCGAACCGGGCGGATGTCCACCTGGGAACGCGGCAGGAAGGCAACAGCGCCATCCAGGTCGACGGTGAAACCGCCCTTGACCTGGTTGAAGATCTGGCCGTTGACTTTTTCGTTGGCTTCGAAAGCGACTTCCAGGCGAACCCAGCTCTCTTCGCGGCGCGCTTTTTCGCGCGACAGAACGGCTTCACCGAGTGCGTTTTCAACGCGCTCCAGGTAAACCTCGACTTCGGTGCCGACACCCATTTCGCCGTCGCGGCCCTTGGCGCCGAATTCCTTCAGCGGCACGCGGCCTTCAACCTTCAGACCGACGTCGATAACAGCCAGGTCTTTTTCGATCGCGACAACGGTGCCTTTGACAACAGCACCTTCATAGAGGTCGTTCTGGACGAAGGACTCTTCGAGAAGAGCCGCAAAATCCTCGGTAGAGGGATTAAAATCAGTCATTTATTCTCCTAGCGCCAGTTGGCGCGCCGCCGGCGGGTTAGTGTTGCACTCCGGACGGTCCGTTTCCCGGGATCGCGTTTGCGCTGATCCTGCCGCTTTAACAAGCGGGCCGGCGGGGGCAGGAGACGGAAAATCCGGTCTCGTCACAGGACGCGAGATAAGCAGCGTCCTGCCGAAATTACATGTCGTTCTATCAAGAACTGCTGACCATTTGGCCTGGTGTTCCGGATGCACGAACAGGGGCACACCGCAAGGCGAGCCCCGTGATCATCTTAAGCATCCTTGACGCGGGACACGATATCCACGGCCGCCTGGAACGCCGTCTCTATATCCATTTCTGTCGTATCAAGCAAGACCGCATCTTCCGCTTGTTTCATCGGGGCCACGGTCCGTTGGCTGTCACGCTCGTCCCGGCGCTTCAGATCTTCCAGAACTGAAGCATAATTTGCATCAATTCCCTTGGAGATCATTTCATCTGTTCTGCGCCGCGCCCTGGCCTCAGCCGATGCCGTCACAAACAGTTTGACGGTCGCATCCGGGCAGACGACGGTGCCGATGTCGCGGCCATCCAGCACCGTGCCCGGAGGTGTCTCGGCAAACCTGCGCTGCAACTGGACAAGCTCCTCGCGCAGACCGCCAAGCACTGCGATCCTCGAGGCGGCCTCGCCGATTTCATGGGCCGAGAGCACGGACTTGTCCATCTGTGCGAGGTCGAGATTGTGAGCGATCTCGATTGCGATGGCTTCGTCCCCCAGCGGCAGTCCCTTGGCAAGCAGGGCGGCCGCGACCGCACGGAAGGTCAGGCCTGTGTCGAGATGATGCAGTCCGAAATGGTCCGCCAGCCGGCGTGAGAGGGTCCCTTTGCCGGATGCTGCCGGTCCATCAATTGCAATGATCATGCGGCCTCGCTGGCGCTTGAAGAAAATTTTGCGCCCAGTCCCTCGAACAGCGACGTGAAGGTCGGGAAGCTTGTTGCAATGACCGCGCCGTCATCCACGGTCACCGGCTTGTGGGCAGCCATGCCCAGAACCAGGAACGACATGGCAATGCGGTGGTCGAGATGTGTGGTTACCGTTCCACCGCCGATCTCGGTTGCCCCGCCGGTCACGGTCAGGGTGTCTTCGGTTTCCACGCAAGGGATGCCGTTGGCTTCCAGCCCGCGGGCAACAGCGGCAAGGCGATCGGATTCCTTGACGCGCAATTCATCCAGACCCGGCATGAAAGTGTCACCTTCGGCAAAGGCGGCGGCAACGGCCAAAACCGGATACTCGTCGATCATCGACGGCGCACGTTCCGCCGGAACGGTGATGCCCTTGAGCCGGCTGGCCTTCACTTTCAGGTCGCCGACTTCTTCCCCGCCGGTTTCGCGGCGATTGGCGATTTCAATATCGCCGCCCATTTCAATCAGAGTGGTGATCAGACCGGTTCGGTGTTCATTCAGGAGCACATTCTCGATGGTAATGTCGGAACCCGGGACGATCAGCGCAGCCACCAGCGGAAAACCGGCTGAGGATGGATCCCCCGGCACGTCGATATCCTGTGGCTTCAGCTCCGGCTGACCCTTGAGCTTGATGACGCGTTCCCCGGCTTCGTTCAGCGAAACGGAAATTTCCGCGCCAAAGCCTTTCAGCATCTTTTCCGTGTGATCCCGGGTCGGGATCGGCTCGATGACCGTTGTTTCCCCCGGCGCGTTGAGGCCGGCCAGCAGAACGGCGGACTTCACTTGCGCGGAAGGCATCGGTACCCGATAGCTGATTGGCAAGGCCTGTTCGGCACCGCGGATGGAGGCCGGCAGACGGTCGCCGTCGCGTGCGATGACATTGGTGCCCATCTCACGCAGTGGATTAAGAACCCGGCCCATCGGTCGGCTCGACAGGGAAGCGTCGCCGACAAAGGTCGCAGCGATATTGTGGCTGCCGAAGATACCCATGGTCAGGCGGACGCCTGTGCCGGCATTGCCGAAATCGATGACGTGTTCGGGCTCCAGCAGGCCGCCGAGGCCGATTCCGTCGACCGTGTAGGAACCATCGGCGTGTTTTTCGATCTTGGCACCAACGGCGCGCATGGCCTCGCCCGTGGCCAGAACGTCTTCGGATTCAAGCAAGCCTTTGACGGTCGTGCGGCCAACGGCCAACGCACCGAACATCAAGGATCTGTGGGAAATCGATTTATCGCCGGGCACGCGGATCGTGCCGGTCAGTGGGCTGCCCATGCTCGAAGTCAGTGGAGTAGGCGCAGAATTGTGTGACATTTTCAATGTCCGGAACTTAGGAGTTTGCAAAAGGTGTCACGTCCTATCATGTGGATGCGCCGTCGTCATCTCTTCAAGCGCTTGAATTTTGGTGCGCAACGTGCAGAACAATGGGACGAACAATTATTTTGATCCGATTTGTCTTTGACAGGGGCAGAACTTGAGGTTATGGGGCGGCCCACGATTTTAAGTCAGCCTGATAAGAATGAAGGGTAAGCACAGTGGCAAAACCTGAACTTGGCACCAAGCGGCTGTGCCCGAGCTGCGGCGCTAAATATTACGACCTCAACCGGGAACCGATCACCTGCCCGAAATGCGGCACCATCTTCGAAGCCGTAATGGTTTCTCGCGCAGCGAAGGCAGCCAAGCCTGAAGAAACTTCCGACGACGACGATGATGATGATGTTGATGCAGCAGCTCCGGAAATCGTGACCCTGGAAGAGGCCGACGCCGAAGCAGAAGGCGGCGACGATGTTCCGGATCTGGAAGGCGACGATGTCGACATCGATGACGACAGTTCCGATGACGACGTTTTCCTCGAGGACGAGGATGAAGACGAGGACAAGGTTCCTGGTATCCGCGTCGAAATAGAAGACGACAGCGAAAGCTAAGCATTTGATCAGGCAGAGATTTTTCTCTGCCTGAGCTTTTCCACAAAGGTTGGAAAAAAACCTGCTATTTTCTGCTTGATCTTGTGAGGCGGTGTGACTATGTTCCGCCTCCATCAGCGCCGGAGACCCATACCGGCCGTGAAATGGAATAAGGGGCCATAGCTCAGCTGGGAGAGCGCTTCGCTGGCAGCGAAGAGGTCAGGGGTTCGATTCCCCTTGGCTCCACCATTTCCTCTTTTTGCAAGATTTCCTCCTGAAACCTTACAATTTGCAATAACGGCTTCTTCAGGCAGATCCCGTTTGCGCGTTGTGGCATTGTTCAGCCTTTGAAGGCGTGTCATTGGGAAAATCCACTTAATCACGTCAGTACCTTCACCCCCGCCGGTGTTTCAATCTCCGCCCGATAGCGAAGCTCCGGGCCTTGAACCACCACCGGTGGACGCTCGATCGCAAGCTCCCGGTAGAGCGCGTCGATAGCAGCAGGACCCGGGTGTTCGAGGGTTAATGAGCGCAGGGTTGCGCCCATGTCGGGGATTTCGGCAAACGAGGTTGGAGCGCCGCGATGGTCGATCAGGGACGGAAGGGCGCCGTCAAGCGGCAGTGAGCCATCCTTGGGGATGGAAAAGCCGAATTCGGGATTTGAAAAGGGCAGGGACACCTCTTCACCAAAGAGAGGAGCGTGAGCGGTCAGGACGTTTTTCAAGGTGTTTGTTCTGGCGACCCAGCCCCGAAGGCGCCGGCCTTCGTCCCAGTCTTTTATGACGGTTTCCCGGTTATCAAGACCAAACCAGCGCGCCCGGTCGGGCGCGGTGCCATCAGGGTCGAGGGCGACAATTTCCAGATAGACCCTGTGCCCCAGTTGAAGTCGGTGATTGTGGGTGCCCATATAGATGTGGCGTGTGCCGAAGGGAACGTCCAGATCCAGACAGTCCTGCACATGTGCCGCACCTTCGGCCAGCGTTGGGGCAATCACCGTGATGTGGTCAAGCTTGAGCATGTTTGAACTCCGTGGCGTCCCAAGATGTTGCAGGATCTGCAGTTGGATCGGCTTTCCGAAAAAGCGCAGGTGAGTAACGCTCGGCTGTGGATGCCCGGCGTAATCCTGTTGAGGGATGAGCCTGTGCCTGAAACTATAGGCGTTGAGAGGGGCGAAGAGACCGGAACCGGTTTCGAGCGGTTTTCGCGTATTTGGACTGTCGCAAAAACACAGTATGGTCGCTCCCCAAAGTGTACAGGACTTGTTCAGGAACGGCCATGAGCGGATTGCTTGCCCTACTCGATGACGTTGCAGCGATTGCCAAAGTGGCTGCCGCCTCGGTGGATGATGTCATCGGGCAGGCCGCGAAGGCCGGGTCCAAGGCCGCCGGCGCAGTGATCGACGATGCGGCGGTGACACCGAAATACGTCACTGGCTTCAGCCCCGCCCGCGAACTGCCGATTGTCTGGCGTATTGCCAAGGGATCGCTGAAGAACAAGCTGATATTCCTGTTGCCGATCGGCATGCTGTTAAACACTTTCGCCCCCTGGACGATCACGCCGTTGCTCATGCTGGGCGGTGCTTACCTGTGCTTTGAAGGGGCGGAAAAGATCCATCACCTTTTTGCTCACAAACATGGTGACACCGACAAACCGGAAGACCTGGCCGTGGACGCGGTTCATTTGGAAGAGCAGAAAGTGTCCGGTGCCATCAAGACCGACTTCATTCTGTCGGCCG
>NZ_JAILWL010000232.1 GCF_025698965.1 Roseibium sp. | reverse complement strand
CAGATCCCATGGATTCCGGGTTTTCCCCTTTGCAAGTGTTTCGGTCGTGCCCAGAAGGCCGAACTCGGATGTGGTGCTTTTTCCAAGCACCACCAGGCCGGCGCTATCCAGAGCTTCGGTGTAGGGCGAACCCGCAGCAGCCGGAGCACCGTCAAGCAACTGAGATCCGAAACCTGCCGGATGTCCCGGATATGGCAATACATCCTTCAAGAGTGTTGGAACTCCGGCAAGGGGACCTTGATGTGTTTGGTTCCTTGCCCGATCGCGAGCCAAATCAAAGTTAGTGGAGGCAAGCGCATTAATTTTCGGGTTCAGGCATTCAATCCGTTCAATTGCAGCATCAACAATCTCCAAAGCATTGGCTTCGCCGTTCTTCACCATTTCAGCCTGAGCGCAGGCATCTGTTGTCGCGAGCCTGTCCGAAGTCAGTTTTGATGTCGTTGTCACTTCATAATCCATGCGACACGTCCTTAGATGAAAAGAGAATTTATGATTCTCTTTTAGCTCAAAATCGGAAATGCCGCAAACCGGGTGCTTGGAATTCGCAGGACTTTTTTCAGGGACTGGCACAGGGCCAGCTTTGATTGGGAGTAGGGGCGGGTGGATCGCTTCCCGGTCAATTGAAACAGGAGCTGGGAGCTTCCGGGCGAAGCGCGGTCTTCATTCGATGCGGAAATTCAAATGGCGCAGCCTCGGAAAAGCTCCGAGGCTTGGTCCTTGTAAAGCGGAGAGGTCGGTGTTGAAGAAGAGAAGCTGCCGTGAAGCGCTGGATCAGGCCGCAGCCAGGGCTTCCTGTGCGTCGCGGTGAATTCGGCCGACCATCGATTTGAGACCGTTTGAGCGTTGCGGTGTCAAATGCTCCTGCAGTCCAAGTTGTGCAAAGATGCCTTCAACGTTGGTGTCGAGAATCTCTTGTGCTGTTTTGCCGTTGAAAAGGGTCGTCACGACGGCGACGAGGCCCTGGACGATCAGGGCGTCGCTGTCGCCTTTGAATGTCAAGACAGGGACACCATTGGCGTTGTTGCTGACGGAGGTGATCAGCCAGACCTGCGATACACATCCACGGACCTTGTTGACATCCGAGCGCTCGTCCGCTGTCAGTTCCGGAAGTTCTTTACCGAGGTCGATCAGATATTTGTAACGGTCTTCCCAGTCGTCAAGAAAATCGAACGTCTCGAGAATTTCGTCTATCGCTGTTGTCATGGCTACCGGTCTTTGAAGGTCTATGCGCCTTCATATAGCCTGCGCGAGGAAAAGTGCAAATCCCGGTTGGGAGCAGGGCATTGTGCAATGAGGACAATGCTGTCTGTTTTGAAAAAAGAAATAACGCCGCAGATGAAACGGGCAGCTGTTCATCTGCGGCGCAGCGGAAGAACCGCTGAAGTAAAGCTGTCGCCGAATGTCGCTCTGAAACATCGTCACAGCGGGGCGCAATTACCGTTTCCTACCCTGGAGGTCTTGGGGGAACGGTTTGTTGCTCAGGTCGAGCCGGAAACTGGCTTTGGGCGCGGCACAGGCCCGAAAACGGTCTTCGTTTGAAGCGTATTGTCCAGATCAGGTTGCCAGGATTGGTGTCCGGCAGAAGCTGTCTGTTGCTGTTCGATGACGGGCATGCCGGTTGAGCCGGTAACCAGTGTTTCAGTGCCTTCATTCTCGGCAACTTGTGTGTCGAGAAACTCGTAGACAATCCTGGCGCCGTCGCGAGCGCGGCTGCCGATCGCCGACAATGCGTCGCCCCCTGTCTCACAAGCTTGCGGATTACGATGGCAGAAGCCACCAATATCCGAAACGGCGGCCTGCGCTGCAAGGAATGCAGAAACAGGATCAACGGTTTCCTCGGCGGTGCGTTCATGGCCCGACCCGAGTGGAATCAGGACCAGCACCAAGGTGAGCCAAAAGGCCGTCCTTAGAAGAAAGAACATGTCGCTACCCATAGTTCTGTTCGGTCATGCGCTCCATTTTTTTGGCTGGTGCGCTTGTTATGGGGGCACGCTAACAAGGACATGAGAATCTCACGTTGAATAGGCTGGAGCAATTTTCATAAAATAAAACAGGTGTTTAAGATGAATTTTCTCAAAATTTGATTCAAGTTTTATCTAATTCCCGCAAGTGGCTGAAAAGTACCTCAGTTTTGAAATTTTTCGACAAAACGGATTCATCCTTTATCGTTCCTTAAGTGCTGGGGACGACAATGACTACTCATGAGTTGCAAGCGGACCGATCCGCGTCTGGCGTGTGGTAGTGTAGAGTGCGTAACCTGCTGAGTTTAATAAATAAATTTTGGAATCATTGGACGGATCGCGTAGATGCGATGATTCATCCTCAGGCTGCTGGCAATCCATTTTCGGCCCCATTGCACCGTTCATTCCTTTTCAGCTGCTTTTTAAGCGGTACGGTTGCTCTTTTTGTCCTGCCTTTGCATCTTGCTCTTGCCGGAGCTCCACATGTTGCCACGCTGCTGGTGCTGGCCTGGATGCTCAGCCAATGGCCGCTAGCTCTTTATTTGTCGCAATCGGGTGAGTTGGATCGGGCAATCGGAATCTCTTCCGGTCTTTTCGCGATCTTTGTCGCCGCAATTTGTTTTTCGACCGGCGGTAGCGCTTCCTTTGCGCTCTTCTGGCTCATGATCCCGCCAATCGAAGCCGCCTTTGCATCCAGTCGGCGCATCGTTGTTGGCATAACTACCCTTTGTGCAGCACTGTTGTCGGCAGTTTGGCTGTTGCCCGCCAATCTGGTCTCGGCTGGACCACTGACGCTGGAAGTCAAGCTGATCGCGTCTTTGGCGGCGCTTCTTTATGCCGGTATGATTGCCTACAGAATATCCAGAGATAGAAGCCGGGCGCAAAATGCTGTTTCGGTTTCCGAGACAAACCGGAGGACAATGTGTCAGAGCATTTCGGAAGTACTTTGCCAGATTGACGGGGACGGTCAGATCACCGTACTCGGCGGGCCGGCAGGGCATTTGCTTGGCGGTTCGACGCCCGGTAAGGGGGAAGACTGGCTTTTCTCACGCCTGCATGTGGGCGATCGTCCGCTGTATCTGACCAGGCTCTCTGAAGTACGCAATTGCGGTAAACCCACGACCTTCTCCGTGCGTTTGAGGGTGGGACGCAATTTGCCTGGTGACGCCGGGCAGGCGGAGTACCGCGTGTTTGAACTCGGTCTGCGCACTGCTCCAGAAATCGGGCCATCTCAGAACGCAAACGTCGATGTCCTGCTTGTCATTCGGGATCGCAGTGGGTCAGGGTTGGTCACCCCGGGTGAGATGTCGCCAGAGGCTGATCCACGCGTCGCCAAGGTCTCGTGGACATTGGTTGAGGCTGCGGGCAAGGCAGTCAAGAGAAGCCTGACGGACATTCAAAAGAATGCTTCCGCCTTTGAGCCGCGTCAGAATGCGACCGCTGCGGTCTTGCGTGAAAAAGGTGAACAGATTGAACGCTCCAGCAGGGTGGGGCTCAACGCTCTTGCTGCCATTTTGGAACTTGCCGGTGAAGGCGATGTGGAGATGGAGCCGGGATTCAGCGTTGAAAAAATAGGCTCATCACTTGAACAGTGTTGTGAGTTGTTGGCGCCGCTCGCCGAACGTGCGGACGTTTCGATTGATCTTGAAGTTGGTCAGGATTGGGGGCAATTGACGGCAGATGGGAAACTGCTAACGCAATCCATGTGTTTCATTCTTTCGGACATGATTGAAACTTCCGGAAATGGTGCAGTTATCCGAATTTCGGGTGACGTCATTCAATCGAAGCTACAGCTTGTTTTGTCGGTCAAAAACAGAAGCAGCAGTCTAAGCTGGAATTCAGCAGATTCCGGTCCGGTTCTCGAATTCGCGGGAAACCTGCTGGAGAAGGCAGGTGCGCGCCTTTCCGTCCAGACCGCGCTTGGTCATGGTGAAAGCGTGATCGTGGATTTGCAGACACGCGCCAGTGACGAATGCGACGAAACACCAGAAGCGGCAGAAAACGTTTTGCCGCTGGTTCAAACTGCATAGGTGGCGATATGGCGAGAACCACCAAAAAAGCACCCGTCACGAAAGCACAGGAAACGTTCATGTCGAGAGCCGGGCATATAGCTCTTGATAATCCTGTTGCCGCCGGTGGCACTGTTGTCATGGGTCTGACAGCCTGTCTGATCGTGGCCAATGCGGTCGGATTGCAGCCGGGGCGGCATCCTGCACCGATATTTGCCACACGAGATCGCCCAGAGGCTTTGCAGATACCCGAACCCGACGGACGCCGTCCGGGATTGCAGGTTCAGGAAATCTCGACACTTGTCCTGGATGTGCAGATATCGCTGCGACGGATCGGCCTCTATGAAGGTCCATTGGACGGCCTGAACGGTCCTGCTACCGAGCGTGCTATCCGGGCGTTTGAACGACGAGCCGGTCAGGCGGAAACGGGCGAGGCCAATGAAGCCCTGCTTGCCTTGATCCTGTTGCATGGCGATGCGCCGTTGGAGGCACAAATCCCGATTCCAAGGGCAAAACCAGGCTTCTCGGGCACCGTCAGTCAGAGTACGGCTTCCGCCGACGCAATTGCGGCAATTGATTCAGATCCACAATTGATGCGCGTGCAGAAGACTCTGTCGGAACTCGGCTACGGGCCATTGAAACCGGATGGCGTCATGGGGGCAAATACCACGGCTGCAATCAAGCGCTTTGAACTTGAGCGCGGTCTCCCGCTTACAGGCGAACCGGGTGCAAAAATGATCGAACATCTGGAGATGATCAGCGGGCGCAAGCTTGCGGGTTAACGCCGCGATGCCAATTGCCAGATCTCGGAATTCGGCGTAAACGACGCTGATATTTGCCAACGTGATGCACTCTCCGGCGCGGGATTTCTATGCGGGTTACATCAGAATTTTTTGTAAGTGCCCTGGTTCGACGTATCTTCGGCGAAGGCGGTTTTGCCGCCGTGTCCAGAAAAGGTGCGATGGAGGCGGGGGCAGTATTCGTGTGTGTCGACCGGTTGGATGGACGGTTCGATTTTTACGGGCCGGCTCCGCAGGCAATGTTCAGTGACCTTCCGCAGGGCCGGTTGTTCGAGAGACTCTTTTCGCAGGTTGAGCGTGCTGAAATCGATGCACGTCTGACAAGCGAAGCGCGAATGGATCCGGACTATTGGCTGGTTGAAATCGAAGCCCGCGATGGCAAGGTGGAATTGCCTCTTGCCGAAGAGGAAGAAACTTCCAACCCGGGTGATAGCATTTTCCGTTTTTAAAGACTTGCGTCTTTCAAGGCATTGGCTGCGCTCTTTTTTGAAAGATCCGTTGCTGTTTCTTTCTGTTGCCTGACTTCCTGATACTGAGGTTGGTGCTGTGGGGTCTTTGCCAGGGTTTGCTGATCCTGCAAAATCCATTGACCTACAAGAACCTCGGCAGCGCCAGTGCTTAGTGTGCGGTAAAGGCGGAGCACAGCGCGGATCTCCTGTAGTGAGACGCGTGTTCCGAGCAGCCTGACCAGAACTGTCGTTGTGTGCCTCAAGCCAAACCCGAGCGCCTTCAGGGCAACCGTCAATCCTTCTGCCTGATCTTCCTGCAGCATCATATCGCAAGTTGCCTGAGACAGTCCGAGACCTCGACCGAGAAGGTCTGAAAACCGGATCCTGTTCTGGTTCAGTGCTTCGTTATAAATCGCGTCCTGAAGTCGGAGATGCGCGGTATCCGTGTACTTTGCTTGCTGGCCAGCTGGAACCTGTGCCTGTTTGACCAGGCTGGTCAGTTCAGCGGCCGCGACGGCTTTGTTTTTGAGCTGCGGTGGCAGATGCAGGAACTGACCCATCAAACCGTCCGGATTGAGTGCATCCTGACCCGCCAGCTCCAGACCTAGCGCAGCGACGATATCACTGCGACGGCTGAGCTTGGCCTGCTGAGTGCTCGTGAGCAGAATATCGTTCCGGTCCAGAAGAATGCGGACCACGTCTGCTCCTGCGTGTTCACACAGGGCGCTTATCACCGATTCGCGCAAAGAAGGACGATTGGCGACAGCTTTTCGCAATGTGTCCGGCCCGGATACTGCTGTACTCACCAGAAGATCCACAGGCAGCCTTGGGCTGTAACGAAGTGCCGGATAGGCCGTCAGGTGATCGTCATCTGTCGCCAGGTTCTCCAGAAAGTCGTCGGGCATTTCGGGATGGGACGCGAGGAGATTGGCTATCCGGCGCCTGTCCGAGACGGGTGTGGACGGTAGAAGGTTCTGCGCCAGCTCAAGGAAAATCTTTTTATCTTCAACATCATGCCTGGGTCTGCCTGCATAAAGCTCAGTGGCAGAAAGCAGCACGTTGGGTTCAACGGATGTGCTCGCGGAAGACTTGGATGAGGCCTCTTTGCTTGAATGAGGCTGACTGAAATGTTGGCTTTGGCGCATGACACCCGTCTACAAAATACAAAAGACCGATCGACCGGCAAAACTTGGTTCCATCAAATTGCAGCAAAAGCGTTAGCATGCTGTTAACCCTGACAGCTTCTTAATGAACTTGCAGGAAGTAATGCGTCGCCCGTTTGACCGTTTCCCTTCGGTAATACGCCGTTTCAGGGAAGCCGGAACCGAAGGAGGAGACGATGGGCACTTTGTTGGATTTCACATCCGCACCGAGGCCCACTGCTCGAGTGGGCCATCGTTCCAATCAACGCCGATCAACCGGCCGGGAGACCTCTGGAGAAGTTATCCTCTTCCCAGGCGTCCGGTATGAGCGGCATGACCTTGATCTTGCCGCACGAATCACGACCATCAGCAAGGCAGCTGGGCCAGCTGGTTCCGACAAGGACTGACGGTCCAAGCCTCTCCAGCCGCATTTGCTTTTTGATCGAAAGCGGTTGGGGAAACGCCCGATGGGCAATGGCAAGGAAATTCATCTCGGCTCAATGCCTCCAAATGCGAGGAGGCATGCAGTGGTGCGCTCAACAGCATCTGCTGTTGCGGTGTTGGTCCTGATGGTTCTATCTGCCTGTACTCGTCCGACCGGAGATTTTGACAGAGCCAGACCGTCCGTCATCCATGACAAATTGATGCCGGCTGCCGGTGATGAGGCTGCGCGTCTGCGTGGCGATCCGGTTTCCAAGTTCAATTACACCGATGACGAGAAACTGATGCGGAACCGTGGCTGGACGTTGATCCGCCCTCCTTGGACCAAGGACTGGATCGGTGGAACCATGGTGGAGCTTTCGCGCACACGCGTTCTGCCGGAAGTTGAGGGAAGGGTGCCTCCCGACCTTTATCTGATCTATCTCCGCTCCGACAAATTCAGATCGTCCAATGCCCGATATGACAAGATTGCCGCGGACGCCTCAGGCGATGCAGAGCTGGTCATGCCGTTTTGTGAAGTTGCTTTGCGGGTGAGGAAGGCTGACGATGAGCGCTTGCGGGTTCTGAAAAATACACCGGTCACGACCGAAGAGACTTATGACGGCGCCAAAGCGCGGGTCTGGGAAAACAGGGTCATGATCAAGTGGGTTGGTCAGGCGCTTCGCTATCGGATCATCGCCTACAAGAAAGCGTTGAAAGGCCTGGAAATCGAAACGCCTAGCGAAGACCGGGTATGGAAGGTCAACAACGCCATCCGGGAACTGGAAGGTCAGGTCAGGCTGGCAGAGGCAAGCTGTGAGACCGGCAGCCTATACGGGGTGGCCAAACCGGTCCTCAAGTCACGGATCTACACTGGCTGGAGTACTGAACGGGCGCCGGTGAAGAAATAGGTCAAAAGACCCAGTAATGGATACGGCTTAGTTCCAAAGGTTCAACTTGGCAGGTCAACGGATCAAATGACGCGTTGTCTTTAGCCTTTGCCTGACTTGAATCAGGTTTCATCTGTGTCTTTTCTGAAGTGGTGGGGGTGTCCGAGACGTATCTCTTGAAAAAACTGATCATTTTCTTACCTCCATCTTGGGCTGTTTGGCAAGATATGGTGATGTTCTTCGATTTCACTACTTAATTATTGTTAAGCTCAACGCAACCTTGAAGAAATGTTCTAGAATAGAAAACCGATTTGCAGGCTTTTGAGAACTGCCGGTTCCTCACTGACGTTTCTTCTTTTCCGTACTCGGGCGCCCTGTCTCCATGATACAAATTGCGACAATTCAGTGCCTTCTCTGGCACAGGTCTAAGACATTTTGACGATAGACTCGCTGTCTCAAACGATATCCAGACATGTCAGCTGATCGGGACAGCGAACCAATCGATATTCACATATTCAATAAAAAACGCCGCTACGTGCTGACAAAACAGCAAGCGAAAAACCGCCTTTCGCCGGGTGATTGTCGTTCATTCCCCAGCCAGACTTTGGGGCGCAGATAAAACCGGGATTTGCCGGTTATGAATCTGGGCAATTTAAAATAGCAAGAGACAAGTCACGCAACTGAATCGGATGTTTCCGTTGTCGTGATGACTACAGACCGCACATCCAACACTGCATCTCTTCGCGGTAATCGGGCTAGTGGAATTGATATGAGCTTGGAATTAGAGCGCCTCGTCCAAACAGCGCTTTTGCATCAACATGCAGGACGACTGTCAATCGCATTCAACCTATTTGAAGACGTTCTCAAACGGGATCCTCAAAACCCTCAGGCGAATTTTACTCTCGGCATCGCGGCCTACCAGGCCGGGCATGTTGGTCTGGCGATTGCGCGTCTTGAAATCGCGGCCCGCAAGGCGCCGAAACATCCGCAGGTGCATCAGCTCCTGGGGCTTGCCCTTCTGAATGCGGGGGATCTCGTGGCAGCGCAAAGGTCCCTCAAGAAAGCGATATCACTCGATCCCAAGGTCGCCGACTTTCACGCCCAACTTGGTGACCTTTATACGCGAAAGAGACAGCCGGTTCTTGCGCGACAGAGCTTTGAAACCGCTCTGAAACTTGAGGCGGACAACGGTTACGCTCTGGTTGGAATGGGACAGCTTGAGATTACGGTTGGAAAAATCGAGGACGCGGTAAAGTGGTTCGAGCTGGCAGTGTCTCACAAGAAAGAACTGCCATCGGCTTACCAGTGCCTGACGATGACGCGAACTTACCAGTCGAGACCGGAAGAACTTAACCAGATCGAAGACTTGCTTCAGGACGTGTCTCAAGCAAATGCGGAAAAATCCAGCCTGCATTGGGCCGCGGGCAAGATTTATTACGATATCGGAGATACGCAACGAGCTGTACACCACTACCGAAGTGCGCGCAGGCTGCGGTATACGGGTTTCGATCAGGGCGCGTACGAGGAGCGAATTGCGTTCATGAAGGAAGTCTTTGACAGGGACTTCTTTTCAAGCCGGACGGGGCTTAGTGAAGAAAGTCAAAGACCGGTGTTCATTTTCGGTATGCCAAGATCAGGAACGACGCTTGTCGAGCAGATCGTCAGCCGTCACTCTCGCGTTTCAAGCGGCGCCGAAATTCCCTACTTCCGGCATCTTCAGCAGGATCTCGGTTTAACCCGGGCGCCGAGCGCGGCGCTTGAAACACGGTTGAAGAGTATGGAACCTCGCGAATTCAAGAAATTCGCGAAGAGCTATCTAGGTGTTTTGAACGACGTCGACAGTCGTGCCGATCGTGTCACCGACAAGATGCCGCATAACTACGAAATGCTCTGGCTGATGAGCTTGTTGTTCCCCAATGCGGCCTTCGTTCATTGTTACCGATGTCCGGCCGACACCTGCATTTCGCTTTTGTCCCACGCGCTCTCTCCAGCGCATAATTATTGTCTGACACAGGATTCTGTCGGTCGCTACTTTCGAGCCTATGCAAGCCTGATGGACCATTGGCAGAAGGCGCTGCCGGTTCGGATGCATCGGCTGAACTATGAGGAGCTGGTCAACGACCAGCAGGGCGAGAGCCGCAAACTTCTGGAACGATGCGGGCTTGTCTGGGAAAAGGAGTGCATGGAGTTCTACAAGGGTGACAGCCCGGTCACGACTTTCTCCAACCTGCAGGTTCGCCGACCGATTTTCCGGTCCTCGATCGGGCGCTGGCGTCGATACCGCAATCTGTTGACGGATCTCTTCGATGCGCTCGGCCCGTTAGCTCCCCGGGAATTACGAGAAGGGGAACAGTCCTGTCTTCCCATGCCTGACGGCAGGACAGGGAAACCCGACAATGATTCCTCAGTGCATAAGCAAGGCGGCGCTCAGCGCAGCTGATCAGGTTTGATCGCGTGCTTGAACGTCAGATCCAGTAATTGATACGAGGGCGATTGTTTTGCCGGTTTTGATTGGTCGCAAGTC
>NZ_JAILWL010000231.1 GCF_025698965.1 Roseibium sp. | reverse complement strand
TTCCTTGATGGTGAAGGCAGGATCTTCAAGCCGGCCAACTGTTGTCAGGCCCCACAGGCCACCCAGGAGCGCCATGATGACGATCATCCAGGTGTTGACCGGTTTCTGTATCGAATAGCGTGCAATATCCACGGGTTCTGATCCTTCGACTAACTTACATGGATCAGCGCAACGGGCGCACGATCTGGCCTTCGCTCAGATAAGCGACACCGGCTGAAACGATCTCGTCACCTTGCTGCAAACCCGTCCGCACGGGAATGAAATTTCCCATGATCGTGCCAATTTCGACGGGTGTTTTTGACACCGCACCGGTTTCAGCGGCGAATTTCCAGACAAATGCATTGCCGTCACCATCCACGGCAACAGAACCGGACGGAACCAGATTCTGCTCGCCAAGTTCCAGTCCTTCCGGCTGCACCTTGACGAAGACAGAGGCAGTCATCCCGGGATGGAGCTGTTCCGCACCTTCCCGCGGCATTGCCAGCGTGACACGGTATGTCTGCGCCACTTCGTCCACCTGGCTGGAATGCTCGCGATATGTGAGCGGGAAAAGCTTGTCACCATATGCCGGGAACATCGCCTCCAATGAAGCCACATCCGCTTCGGTAACCCGTCCAAACAAGGCTTCGGCAACGTTGATGTCGACCTGAATTTCAGAAACGTCGTGCACACGAACCACCGGAGTACCAACACTGACTGTCGTGAAATTGTCCACCAGACGAACCGAAACGATGCCATCGAACGGTGCCCGCAGGGTCGTATAGGCGAGATTTTGCTTGGCTTCTTTCAGGCGTTCAACCGCAAGGTCATGAACATTTTCCTGCTCGTCGAATGCTGATTGCGAAATCACCGACCGATCCCGCAGCGTTGCCAGGCGGTCCATTTCCCGCTTGGCCTGGTCGAGGCTTATGGTCGCTTCACGGACGGCGCGCTCATAATCTGTCGGGTCAAGTTTCGCGATCACGTCCCCCTTCGTGACCGGCTGGCTTTCACGCACTGGCAATTCAATCAGTTTCCCGGCAACCTGGAAGGAAAGATCAACGGTCTGTACTGCTGCGACCCGTCCCGCGAACCGTCTTTCTACGAAACCGATCTGATCGGAAACCGTAAAAATCTTGGCCGGTCTCGGTGCCGCATGAAGCTTGGCTTCGGCCTCTGCAACCGGGTCAATTGCATTGTCCTGGCAAGCGGCCAGAAGCCCGGCGGCAAGCAGGAACCCCACCCATCGGCCGATAGGTGCTTTGCGTAGTGCCAACATTTGATTTTTCGTCCTAGTTCTTAATTTCGTCCAGACACCGGCGGAGTTGATTGAAAACCACCACCAGCTCGTCTTCCGTGAATACCGAGGCGCAATGTGCATCGGAAAAATGCAGTCCTTCCAGACTTGACCAGATCATCCAGGCCTTCCCGCGTTCTTCCGTTTCGGCCTCGACAGCCTTTTTCAGACGTGTCGTGACTTCCTTGAAGGGTTCACTGAGGTCCGGTTTGTCGGCCTTGGTCGCCAACATTGCCCGCGCAACGTCCTGCCGCTCCCGAAGCCAGCCCTGGGTGACATCGATCATAGCACTCAAAGTCGGGCATGGTGACGACAGATGCAGTTCTCGCGCCTTGGCAACTTCGTCGCCAAACTGATTGGCCAGAAACTCGACCATGCCGGTGATGAGCGCGTCCTTTGTCGGGAAATTGTAGAGAACCCCGCCCTTGGAGAACCCGCTTTCCTCCGCAACGGCATCAATAGTCAGCGCCGGAGCACCTGAGCGCCTGATGACTTCAAGCGCCGCCGTGAGGATTTCGCTCTTTGAGTCCTGCGTGCTTCGTGCAGATCGAGGCATGATTTTTATACCGTCCAGTCAGTACAGTTTCGAAATACTTATACCGTCCAGCCGGTACAGACAAGAGGAGAGCCTGCAAACCAGCCTTGCAAAATGTGCAAGGCCTTGGCCCCGCACACGATTGCCTTGTGCCGAATGAGATAAATATGGAACAGAAAACCGAACGTCTCGCCAATTCAGGAAGAAATCAGGCAGCGGCCTCGGCCATTGCCGCTTCGGCGGCTGCCTGCTCTGCTGCCGCTGCTTCTGCAGCCATGCGCGCCCGTTCGCGCGCTTCTTCTTCCGTCTTCTCGGCGAAAGCGATGAATTCATCCGCCGGCATCGGCTGCGCAAAGTAGTAACCTTGTGCCGCTGTAACGCCCAGTTCCAGAAGACGCTCGATCTGTTCTTCCTGTTCGACGCCCTCGGCAATGATACCCATTCCGAGATTGTCGGCCAGTTCGACCATGGAATCGACAATCGTGGTCGAGGAGTCGTCGGAACTGATGGAGTCGATGAACATCTTGTCGATCTTGATGATATCGACGCCAAGTTTTTGCAGATAGGCCATGCCGCCATGACCGGTTCCCACATCGTCCAGTGCGACACGGACACCAAGCGCCTGCAGCTCAGCAATGATCTTGCGTGCCAGTTCCATATCGGCAAGCGGATGCCGCTCGGTCACTTCAACGACAATCTGCTGGTAAGAGATCTCCGACTTCTCGAAGATCGACTTGATATCGCCAATAACCTCGCGATCCAGGAAGTGTCCTGCAAACAGGTTGATCGATAGCTTCAGATCCGGGTTCTCGCCATAAAGCTCGCCGACCTCTTCGGAAGAAACCCGCATCATGTGTCTGGTCATGTCGAAGATATGGCCGTTGTTTTCGGCATAAGCCATGAACTGACCCGGCGATACGATCATGCCATTCGGCCGGCGCCAGCGCATCAAAACCTCACAGCCGCGCAGACGATGGGTCTCGATATCCATGACCGGCTGATAGAACGGAATGAATTCGCCATTGCGGACCGCTGCAACAAATTCATCATTGGCTTCGCTTTCAGGCCGCCAGGACAGCCAGACGCCGATAGCAACGAACAAGATAGCGATACCGGCGCAAGCTGCCGTGGCAACGACTTTCAAGTCCTGCACGACATGCGAAGCTGCAGAAACCGGGGCGACCACCTTGGCAACCAGCGGATAAAGTTCGGATCTCACTTCTACGCTGAGCATGTCTCCGGGCGTTGAGGCTTCGGAGTTGTAACCGCCGACATTGTACCAAAGCAGATTGTTGCCGAGACGGAGTTCAGCCCTCCGGTAGGATCGCAGGTATTCCGGGCCAGGGTCCATTGCAATGACCGCCGGGGTCACCTCTGCAAACAATCGTGTCTGGTCCTTGAGATCCCAGCTGATCACAGCTGCATGGGCACCCAGAAAGCTTCTTTCAAGCATTCCAATGCCAACCAGAGGCCCGTCGGAGCGAACCGGTGGCAATATCATCTGCCCTGCCAATTCCCTATCCGGAATGATGCACATGCGCTGGCCAGATGCATCGGCCAGTCCGATCGCATCGACCATTCCATGCTCCACGATCTGCTTTTCGTAGATAACCCGGTCTTCGGCGTCACAGGTCTGGACATTATCCCGGTCAAGACGCTGCAACAGTGAGACGGTTGTGCTGATTGCTTCCTCGGCGCGCCTGATCGATACCTGCCCCATCGCCTCCATCTCGGTGATGGCACGTCGTTCGGCATATTGATTCAAGATGATGTTTATTGCGAACAAGGGGGTGACGGCCAACACAAGGGCGATCAACACCGTTTTCGCAAAACCGATATACCGGAAGGACAAAACACAGGCCTTACTAATAATACACTCTTCCTGAAAATGGCGGATCTGGGTAAACAAGGACTGAATATTCAGTCATTTCATCCAGATCAAAGCCACGATCTCAGCAAGGGTGTTTAGCTGCGGGCTGAACGTTTCAACCGGATAACAGGAGGATTACATGCAGGCATTGTTTATCGGCCAGGCCTATATCGACGTCACTTTCCTGACCGACCGCCTGCCGACAGGCGATGAAAAAGCGATTGCGAAGGACTACGCCATCAGTTTCGGCGGCAATGCGGTTACGGCCGCGTTCTGTTGTGCGAAACTGGGAGGTAAGCCTGACCTATTGTGCTCGCAGGCAGACGACTGGCTTTCGCGGATGTTCCAGGACATGGCATCGGCATACGGCATTTCGATCCACGGCAGGAAAGTTCGTGAATCCTCCCTTTCCTTCATCATGCCAAAGGGCGGCAAGCGGGCGATTGTTCGTTGCCGGGACAACGATTTTCTTCACCCGTTCCCCCCCCTGACGCTTGGAAACCTGAAGGCACTGCATCTGGACGGACACATGCCAGATGCCGCTCTCCATTATGCGCAGACCTGCAAGAACCTGGGTGTGCTGACATCGCTTGACGGTGGTGCGGTTCGGGAAAACACAGATGAGTTGCTTGAACACATCGATATCGCGGTCGTTTCCGAACGCTTTTGCGAGCAACTTGGCAAATCGACCGGTGAGACTTTGAACTATCTGCGATCCAAGAACTGCCCGGTTGGTGCTGTGACCCTCGGTGAACAGGGAATGGTCTGGTACGAAGCCGGTGGGCCCGACAAGATCATGCCGGCCCTGGCTGTACCAATTGAAAATGTTGTTGATTCGAACGGTGCGGGTGACGTTTTTCACGGCGCCTATATTGCGTCCTATCTACACTGGCCGGAACACAGCTGGGATCAACATTTCCGGTTTGCCCGCGGTGCGTCCACGCATGCAATCCAACACCTTGGAAATGAAGCCAGCCTTCCGTCTCTCGAAGATGTTGAAAGAGCAAACGCCACATTTTCTGAAAAAGCCGTCGCCTGACGGACTGAAAACGATACCGGCTTTCACCTTGCCTCCTTTGTGAACATGGAGCAGAGTGGGCGCGCCTTTTCATGGTGGAGATTTATATGATGTTTTCCTGTGCGCCCCGGTTCAGAACCGGCCTGTCGGCAGCCGTTAGTCTGATTGCCCTTCAAGCAACTCCCGCCCTCGCTTTCGATCCGACCGGAAATGAAATCGCGGACGCTTTCCTCACGATTCTTGATACCGAAGAAGGAACCGTCGAGAGTTACGGTTCGGTCGACGTTTCCGGCGCAACCGTCACGATTTCGGATCTTGTCATCAGCAATGATGACGAGGAAAAGGAAAAGGTAACCATCGGCTCAACGGTTTTGACCGACGGTGAAATTCTTGACAGCGGCCGCCTGAAAATCGAAAGCCTCGACCTCACCCAACTTGAACTTGATGCCGATGACGGTGGCATGTCTTTGGGAAGCGTCAACGTGACCGGTCTCGTATTACCATCGGCAGAAGAGGCGAAAGCCCAGCAATCTCCCGTTGGACCAGGATACAGAACGTTCGAAGCGGCCACGATCAAGGTTCGCGATGAAGACGGCAAAGTCGCCGAAATCGAGAAGATCTCTTCTTCCATCGACGGTATGGACGGGGACCTGCCAACGTCAGGCAAATTCGCGATTACCGGCGCCACAATTGATGTCAAGGAGATTGAGGCCGATGAAGCAAAGTCTCTCACGGAACTTGGCTACGAAACGCTGTCTCTTGACCTGAGTGGTTCGGGAAAATGGAATCCGGACGCTGCCACCATTGACGTACCGGAGTTGAAGATCGACGCGAAGGACGCGGCGAGCCTTACGGTTTCATTCTCGCTTGGAGGGGTTACCCGTGATGTTGTCACTCAGCTTGATGACACATCGGAAAACCCGGAAGAGGCAATGGCGCTTCTACAGAATGTCACGATTACCAACGCAAAGATTCGTCTGGATGACCAGTCCCTGACCGGTCGTATCCTCGATCAGGAAGCAGAAAAAGCAGGCGTTGAAGTTCCGGTCTATGTCGCCGGTCTAACAGGCAGCTTACCCCTCATGCTTGGTATGCTTCAGAACAAGGAACTGGAAGGCAAGGTCACTGAGGCCGTGACGGAGTTTTTGACAACACCGGGATCACTGGAACTCACCGCAAGCCCGGGAACTCCCGTTCCCGTCGCTCAGATCGTCGGAACAGCAATGCTTGCTCCGCAGATGATCCCCCAGATCCTGTCTATTGGGATCACTGCAAATCAGTGAATTTGCTTGAGCTTCAAATTTCCCAAAAAGCCCGGAGTGATTTCCGGGCTTTCTTTATTCTGCGGCTTCGTCCCGATTTTGAAACTGGAGCTCACAAAGTCGGCGATAGATGCCGTCATGATCAAACAGCTCCTGATGGGTACCGCTTTCAATGACCTTGCCTTGATCCATGACATGGATCTGGTGGGCATGACGGACGGTGCTGAGCCGGTGAGCGATCACAAGCGTTGTGCGCCCATCCATCAGTGTTTCCAACGCAGACTGGATTTTGGATTCTGATTCTGCATCCAGAGCGGAGGTTGCTTCATCCAACAGCAAGATTGGAGCATCACGCAACATTGCCCGCGCAATCGAGATTCGCTGACGCTGGCCACCTGAAAGATTGTTGCCTCCCTCGCCTGCCCTTGTGTTGTAGCCTTCCGGCAGTGCCATGATGAAATCATGGGCATTGGCCGCCTTTGCAGCTTCTTCGATTTCCTCGATTGAAGCGTCGGGCTTGCCGACAACAATGTTGTCTCTGATGCTGACGTTGAACAGGTAAGCATCCTGGCTGACATAGCCGATATTGTCGCGCAGTGACGATATCTTGCAGGACGTGATCGAAAGGTCATCGATCAGGATATCGCCACTATCCGGATCATAAAGGCGCTCAATCAATGAGAAAACGGTTGATTTTCCCGCACCCGAGGCGCCGACCAATGCTGTCATCCTGCCCGGCTGAGCGACAAAGCTCGCACCGCGCAAAGCAGCACTTTCGCCGTAAGAAAAGGCAACGTCCCGATATTCGATCTTACCGCCGCGTATTTGAAGATCCCCGGCATTCTCTTTGTCTTGCATAACCGGTTCGCTGTCGACCAGTTCATACATAAGACGCAGACCGACGATCTGTTTGCCCAGGTTGACATTCAGCCTTGCAAGGCGACGTGCCGGGTCATAGGCCAGCAAAAGCGCAGTGATAAATGAAAACAGCGCTCCCGGATCCTGCCCGAGATTGATGACCGAATAACCACCGTAGAAAATCACCAAAGCAATCGCAAAGCCGCCGAGGGTGTCCATAAGCGGAGAGGTTCTGGCCGAAAGCGACGCGATCTTGTTCGACTGTTTCTGCACCTCCAGAACCCCCACTTCCATGCGCTTGCGCATGATGGGTTCCATCCCAAAGGCTTTGACAGTTTTGACGCCAAGCACGGATTCCTGCATGGCCGCTCCGATCTTGGCCGTCGAAACAACCTGCCGCTTTGCGTATTCCTTGACGCGTCGCACCAGAAACGCCACACCAATGACGGCCGGAGGCATGGTGATGAGTGCAAACAGGCTCAGAAGTGGATTTTGATAAACCATCACGAATGTGAGGCCGATCAACGTCAAAATATCGCGACCAAGAGTGACGATTACCAGATCCAAGGTCGTTCGGGCAGCATTGACCCCCTGTCCAACCCTTACGTTGATTTCAGCCAGCGACAGCCGGTCATAATAGGTTTGGTCCTGCCTGATCAGGTGGTCAAACATCCGTCGTTGCAGATCTGCAACGATCGAATTTCCGACACGGGCCAGCACAACCATCTGGCCGTATGTCGAAGCGCCTTTAAGACTGAAGATCAGCAACACGGTGATCGCGATCAGATAAACCATCGTGGAGTCTTTGTTGACAAAGACCTCGTTCACGACATCACGCATGATCCAGGCGCTTGCAGCTGTTGTCGCCGCAATCATAGCCATGAAGACAAAGGCCAGCAGATACTGCGGAATGTAAGTCCTGAAGTTCTCGCTGAACAATCTCTTGATCAGCTGAACTGTGCCGTCCGGATCGGTCCAAGTTTTCGATTTGAACGGATTGAGCACGAAGCGTCACCTTTCTAGCGGCTTTCACCACTCGACATGAATGAGGCCAGCTGAGCCGGCCCCATGCCCCTTCGCTTAAGAGGGGTACTCCTATTCGACGGCTCCCTGCAAGGGGAGACGCTTATGCTTCCGGCAGGTTCAACCGCAAATGCAGGTCGCGCAGTTGTGCCGCCGTCGGTTCGTTCGGCGCGCCCATCATCAGGTCTTCCGCTTTCTGGTTCATCGGGAAGAGCATGACTTCACGGATATTCGCCTCATCTGCGAGCAACATCACGATACGATCAATCCCAGCCGCACAACCGCCGTGCGGGGGAGCCCCGTACTGGAAGGCGTTGACCATACCACCGAAGCGATTGTCGACCTCTTCCGCCGGATATCCGGCGATTTCGAACGCCTTGTACATGATTTCAGGCTTGTGGTTCCGGATCGCGCCGGAGACCAACTCGTGCCCGTTACAAGACAGATCGTACTGCCATCCCTTGACTTCAAGCGGATCACCCTCCAACGCTTCCATGCCGCCCTGCGGCATGGAGAACGGGTTATGCTCAAAGTCGATCTCGCCGGTTTCCTCATCCTTCTCATAGATCGGGAAATCGACGATCCAGGCGAACTCGAAGCGATCCTTGTCGGTATAGCCCAGCTCTTCGCCGATGATGACACGCGCTTTTGCGGCAACCGGTTCAAACTGCTTTGGCTTGCCGCCCAGGAAAAAGGCCGCGTCGCCCATTTCCAGGCCCAGCTGTACCCGAATGGCTTCAGTGCGTTCCGGACCGATATTCTTGGCCAGCGGTCCGGCTGCTTCCATGGAACCGTCTTCGGCTTTGCGCCAGAAGATATAGCCCATGCCCGGCAGCCCCTCGCCTTGCGCGAACTTGTTCATCCGGTCGCAGAATTTGCGGCTTCCACCTTTCGGGGCTGGAATCGCACGGATTTCAGTCCCCGGCTGTTCCAGCAGATTTGCGAAGATGGCAAAACCGGATCCGGCGAAGTGTTCGGAGACAATCTGCATCTTGATCGGGTTTCTGAGGTCCGGCTTGTCCGTTCCGTACCAGAGTGCAGAATCCTTGTAGGCAATCTGCGGCCAGTTGCGGTTGACCGGACGGCCCTTGCCGAATTTCTCAAAACAACCGGCGATGACCGGCTCGATCGTGTCAAAGACCTCCTGCTGCGTAACAAAGGACATCTCCATGTCGAGCTGATAGAAATCGGTCGGAGACCTGTCAGCGCGCGGGTCCTCGTCGCGGAAACACGGCGCGATCTGAAAGTACTTGTCAAAACCGGAAACCATCAGCAGCTGCTTGAACTGCTGCGGTGCCTGCGGCAGGGCGTAGAATTTGCCCGGATGCAGACGGGACGGGACAAGAAAGTCACGAGCCCCTTCAGGAGACGAAGCGGTGATGATCGGCGTCTGAAATTCGTTGAAGCCGATCTCCCACATACGATCGCGCAAGTCCCGCACCACGTTCGAGCGCAGGATCATGTTGTTGTGCAGTGTCTCGCGGCGCAGATCCAGGAAGCGATACTTCAAACGCACCTCTTCCGGATACTCCAGCTCGCCAAAAACCGGCAACGGCAATTCCTTTGCGGAACCAAGGACTTCCATTTCACGGATGAAGATTTCGATCTCGCCGGTTGGAAGTTCGGAATTGATGGTCTCGTCGGTCCGCTTTTTCACGTTGCCGTCAATGCGGATGCACCATTCGGAACGCACGGATTCAGCAAGGCCGAACGCGTCAGAGTCCGGATCAACGACGCACTGCGTTACGCCGTAATGGTCGCGCAGATCGATGAACAGCACCCCGCCATGATCTCGGACCCGGTGGACCCAGCCGGAAAGACGGATGGTCTGGCCTTCGTCGGACAGACGGAGATCACCGCATGTATGGCTACGGTAGGGATGCATTCTCGTTCCTCGACAGTTCTGGAATTCCATAGAAAATCGTTACGGCCCGCCGCAGGCAGGCCGTGTCGGGCTGCAAAAGCCACGTTGCGGGACGAAAGTCAAGGGAGAGGCTTGTCTGGCTCTGACGCATCCCCTCAAGATATGAGCCCATACCCTTCGCTTTCCACCTGAATATGATGGGGCGAGAAAACCGAAGCGACGCCTAAAAGTTGAAAAATTGCTGGAACACGACCACTGCTATATGCTCTGAGTTGTCGATTCTACAGGGGGGACTGAACGTGATTTCACTTCTTTTCGCGCTGATGACGGTTGCCATTCTATTGGCCTGGCGAGACCGCTGGCGTCTTTCCTTCTTTGTTTTTGGAATAACCCTCGTTTTGAGCATTTACTGGCTCGACTTCCACGCGACCACGCCGCTGACGATCAGACTGTAGGAGAGCCGCCATGATTATTCTTGCGCCGCATCCCTCGCGCACACTCAATGCGATCGGT
>NZ_JAILWL010000230.1 GCF_025698965.1 Roseibium sp. | reverse complement strand
ACCGTAAATCCGTTTCAATTGTGCCCGGTGGTATTCCAGGTAGGACATGCCCCCTGTGTCGAACAACTGGCTGCAATAGAACGAAATCGGTTCTCCTTTTGACAACGCGACGTGGCAAAATCCGTTGTGGCCATTGAAATCGAAGAACCTGCCTTGAAAGAAGGGTGTTACCTCCTTGCCGCTGGTTTCCAACAAAGGTGTTACTTCGTTGAAATCCCGGAGAACCCGGACGGTACATCCGAGGTCATATAGCTTCGAACGGCACGTAGAATACGCATTAAACAGAACGGAAACGTCTTCAGGCCCCACAAAACCCCCCACTATCCCGCGTCATTCAAACGTGTGCTGCAATGACCGAGAAATGGCAAAAAAGTTCACATCATTCTCCGCACTCTCGGACCGGACGAGGGTCGGACAAGTGCTATTATTCCGGCAACCAGGCAAATCTAGGTCATGGTGAAGCGGGTAACCCTGTACAGACCGCGTGGGCAAGGCATTGATATTAGGAGTTCGGCACCAATGCTCAAGCCGGCATACTAATAATCGTTTCCGGCGCTCATTTCTAGAAATATTGATTAATATACCAATAAATGAAGTCAAAATAGCAAATTATTCAATCGCCAATTCCATCAATTTCTAATGAGTTTTTTTACGTATTCATCAATCTCATCGCAACGCAGCAATATGTCCCTGCTCATTAGTTGCTTCTTCACGCAAATACTCCAAAAGGTTGTTTTTATTGACTTGTGTTCGTCTTGTAACCGAAGACAATCTATCTGATTTGACGCAAAGGTCGCAGACTTCCCCGTGACGACGTTCTGCCATGCCCCGGCGGCTCCGAGCCCCCACCTGAACATCGAGAAAGTTGCAGACAAATTGCAACGCCTTACGCTTTTCGCTTGCACATGGCCGGGTAAATCTCCGACGCTGACCAGATCGAAATTTCAATCACAACAACGACCCAGAATACCGTCCTATGAGCAAGTCCACGTCCCTGTCCTTTGCCCCGTTGTCGGAAGCATTTGCGCAAGATCCACATCCCTTTTACGCCGCCCTGCGCGCTAAGGACGGCCTGACCTATTTCGAGGACTTCGACATTTGGCTCGCATCCAGATTTGACGATGTTTCCGCAATCGTCATGCATGAGAGGATGGTCCGTTCGATGGAACATGTCGCCAGTCTCGAGGAGATCGCCGAGCAGAAACGAACCGGGAACTGGCACGACATGCCGCATCATTCCCGCTTCGTGCAGTTCTCGCTGCTCGACAGCGACGGTGAAGTCCATGACCGGCTGCGCAAACAGGTCTTCAAGCTTTTCACCCCGGTGATGGTCAACAAGTTGCGCGATGATATCCAGGCCTATGTCAACGGTCTGGTCGACGGCTTGGCTGAACGCGAAGAAATAGATTTCATCGAGGACCTTGCAGCGCATGTTCCCGGACACATCATCGGCCGGATACTGGGAGTTCCGGATGAAGACTGTCCGCAGCTTCGGGTCTGGTCCGAAAACATCGTACAGTTTTTCGACATTGACCGTTCGGACGAACGGAAGGATCTGGCGGAGCGCAACACGACCGAGTTCTATCAATATTTGCAGGAGCTCAAGGCAAAGCGGGAAAAAACCCCTGGAGACGACCTTTTGTCCCTGATGATCGACGCCGAGCGTCAGGGTCACATGAATCACGACGAGTTTTTTTCAACCGCAATGCTGATCCTGATGGCAGGCCACGGTTCGACAATCGACGTGCTTGGCAGCGGCATGCATGCACTTTTAAAGTTTCCTGGGGAATTACAGCGACTGCGAGATGATGCCAGCCTGATGAAGACAGCCGTCCAGGAAATGTTCCGCTACGAATCTCCCCTGCCCTTTTTTCATCGATATTCAACCGAGGAGGTTGAAATCTGCGGTCAGGCCTATCCGCGAGGCACGAAATTCGGCGTTCTGTACGGCTCCGCCAATCGGGATCCGAAACAATTCCCCGATGCCGACCGTTTCGATGTCGGCCGTACGCCAAATTGGCACATAGCTTTCGGACGCGGCGCCCATTTCTGCCTCGGCAACCATCTTGCGAGGCTCGATATGGACATCATCTTTTCAACGCTGCTGAAACGCTTCAAGACGATTGAGCTGGCGGAAAGAATTCCCGTCTACAAACGCGGGCTATCGGTCAGGGGACCGGAAGCCCTGCGGATCAGATGGATGGCAAACTAATCGGCGCTCCCGCATTGTAACCGACCGCGTCAACGCTATTTGTTGAAACTCCCACTCCTCCTTCCCTTCCTGGATCACATCATGCGCATTTCAGCTTTTGCTCTGCTTGGATTGGCAATTTCATCTACTGCTTTTGCAAGCGACGTTGAGCTAGGCCCCCGACCGGCCTATCTCGTCAACCTGATGGAAGACAGCCCGTTGAAGACCAGGCTCGCGGCTTGTATCGGGCAGCCTGTAAAACGGACGGACTTTTCGATCAGCCACAGGGGGGCACCACTGCAGTTTCCAGAACATACGGAAGAAGGATATCGCGCCGGAGCCATGATGGGTGCCGGTATTCTCGAATGCGACGTGACCTTCACCAAAGACAAGGAACTGGTCTGCCGTCATTCCCAGAACGACCTGCACACGACCACAAACATTCTGGCGACAGACCTCGCGGACAAATGCACCACTGGTTTCATACCTGCCAATGGAGGCGATCCGGCATCAGCCGAGTGCAGAACTTCCGATCTTACGCTTGCCGAGTTGAAGTCCCTTCGCGGCAAGATGGACAGTGCCGACAAGGCCGCCACGACTGTTGAGGACTATATGCGAGGCACGGCGCCCTGGCGCACGGAACTCTACGGCGAAACAGGCGCTCTGATGACGCATCGGGACTCCATCGCGCTCTTCAAGGATCTGGGTGTGAAATTCACGCCGGAGCTCAAGGCACCGAAGGTCACCATGCCATTTGAAGGGCTCGCGCAGACCGACTATGCCCAGATGCTGATAGACGACTACAAGTCAGCAGATGTTTCCCCACAGGACGTATTCCCGCAATCCTTCAATCTTGAGGATGTTCTTTACTGGATCGAGAACGAGCCTGAATTCGGCAAACAGGCGGTCTATTTGGACGGCCGGCGTAACATCGATCCGATGGACCCGTCTACTTTCTCGCCCTCGATGGCGGACCTGAAGAAGATGGGCGTCAACTATATCGCTCCTCCCCTTTGGGTTCTGTTGACGCTTGAAGAAGGCAAGATCGTACCCTCCGCCTATGCAGAGGCAGCCAAGGAGGCAGATCTCAATCTGATCACCTGGACACTCGAACGTTCTGGACCTCTGTCCGGCGGTGGCGGCTGGTACTACCAGAGCGTATCGGATGCCATCGATGGCGACGGCAAGATGCTGGAAGTGGTCGACGTGCTTGCCCAGGATGTTGGTGTGAAGGGCATATTCTCCGATTGGCCGGCAACGACCAGTTTCTACGCGTCCTGCATGGGACTGGACTAATCAGGTTTTTCGACGCGCGAAATCAACAACGCTGCCTGATTTTCGCAGGCAGCGTTTTGGATCTTAATGCAACAGAGAACGTTAGCGGGCCTGATCCAGTGTCCGCTTGCATTCCAGCAATTCGAATAAAGTTGCCTGCAAGCGCCTGATATCTTCTTTTGAAACCGAAGTCTGTGCCGTCGTCGCGGTTGCACCAGGCTTCTCACCGCGAAGCCGGCTCAAAATATTGAGACCGCCGGACTGCGCAGTTGCCGATGCATCTGGTTCATCATCAGCCAAAACGCCGCTTGGAAGAGGTTCCTGATGCCCGTTTTCCACGGGTTGCGGAACCGGTTCAGGCGTAGCAACTTGCACAGGTTCAACGGGCTGAGCGGGTTGCAGCTGTGACGCATCTTCCCGCCAAATCTGCATTACGAAGCGTGGACCCTGTTCTTTCAGAATCCGCTGCACGCCCTTGATTGTATAGCCTTCGCCATAAAGCAGATGGCGAATGCCCTTCAGCAGCTCAACATCATCCGGACGGTAATACCGCCGCCCCCCGCCTCGCTTCAACGGCTTGATCTGGGCAAAGCGTGTTTCCCAGAACCTCAGCACGTGTTGAGGCAAGTCAAGATCATCAGCGACTTCGCTGATAGTTCGAAAGGCGTCCGGGCTTTTGTCCTGCGAGCTCATTCGGTCTTGTTATTTGCTGGCCTGTCCCGTGAGCGCATCGTTAATACGCTGCTTCAACACGTTGGACGGCTTGAACACCATCACACGGCGCGGTGAAATCGGTACTTCCTCGCCGGTCTTCGGATTTCGTCCGATGCGCTCTCCCTTTGAACGCACCACAAACGAACCGAAGCTCGACAATTTTACCGATTCTCCAGTCACAAGACAGTCAGAAATTTCGGAAAGTACACGTTCGACCAATTCAGATGACTCGGTCCGCGACAGGCCCACTTTTTGATAAACGGCTTCACACAGATCCGCTCGGGTAATAGTCCGATTGCCCATAACCCCTCCACAACGATGCCAGCGATCTGGCTGATTTTGCAAGAGAACTCCAATGCAAGACCCTACGGTACGGCCTCTCGGCGGGTCGGTCAACCGGTACTCGACATCCTAGATACGATTTGTCAGCTAAAGGTTGGTTGGAGCCTACACACGAAGCAGCACTGATCCCCAGGTAAATCCACCGCCCATGGCTTCCAGCATCACAAGATCGTTTCTTTTGACGCGTCCGTCCTTCACGGCGGTATCAAGGGCCAAAGGAATCGATGCTGCGGAAGTGTTGCCATGCAGATGCACCGTCGTGACAACCTTCTCCGGAGCGATTCCCAGTTTCTTGGCACTCGCATCGATGATGCGCTTGTTCGCCTGGTGCGGAATAAACCAGTTCAGATCATCCGAAGACAGACCCGTTGCCTTGTAAGCGTCTTCAATCACGTCGGTGATCATGCCGACGGCATGTTTGAAGACTTCGCGACCTTCCATGCGCAGGTGCCCCACTGTCTGGGTGGCGGACGGGCCTCCATCTACGAACAGTTTTTCCTTGTGGCGTCCGTCGGACCGCAAATGCGATGTCAGAATGCCACGATCGCTGTTGAGGCCTTCCCCCTCTGCTGCCTCAAGGACGACGGCGCCCGCGCCATCGCCAAAGAGCACACAGGTCGTGCGGTCTTCCCAGTCCAGTAGGCGTGAGAAGGTTTCTGCACCGATCACTAGGCATTTTTTCGCAATCCCGGCGCGGATATAGGCATCGGCCGTTGTCAGCGCATAGACGAAGCCGGAACACACTGCATGGACGTCGAAGGCGCAGCCATGCGTGATGCCGAGTTTGGCCTGCACGGTGACTGCTGAAGCGGGAAAAGTGTTATCCGGCGTTGCGGTTGCCAGAATGATGGTGTCGATATCGGAAGCTTCAAGCCCGGCGCTTGCCAATGCCCCTTTTGCAGCCTCCAGCGCCAGATCGGAGGTAACCTGTCCCTCGGCTGCAATGTGCCTCTGCTTGATCCCGGTGCGCTGAACGATCCATTCGTCAGACGTGTCGACCATCTTGGCGAGATCGTCATTGGTCAGAATTCTTTCCGGCAGGTAGCTTCCGCTGCCGGTCACGATTGAACGGATTACGCTCACAAATCACCTTCCGATGTCGGCGCGGCTTCTGCGAAGCGGCCGCGATGGTAATGCACAAGATCCTGAGCGATCTTGTGGGTCAGTTCGTTCTTAACCATGTCATAGGCCAAATCAATCGCCGAGGCATAGCCCTCGGCGTCTGTTCCGCCATGGCTTTTAATCACAATGCCGTTCAGTCCCAGGAACACGCCGCCATTGACCTTGCGCGGGTCCATTTTCTCGCGCAGCAGATCAAAGGCGCCTTTTGCAAAGAGATATCCGATTTTGGACATAAAGGTGCGATTCATCGCCGAACGCAAGTAACTGCCGATCTGTTTGGCCGTTCCTTCCGCGGTTTTCAGTGCAATGTTGCCGGCAAAACCTTCAGTCACGACAACGTCCACGGTGCCTTTTCCGATATCGTCGCCTTCAACAAAGCCGGCATATTCCAGCGAGCGCAGCGGTGTCTCCCGCAAGAGCCGTCCAGCTGTGCGGACTTCCTCCAGACCCTTGACCTCTTCAACACCGATGTTCAACAAGCCGACGCTCGGTCGCTGTACACCCAAAAGCGCACGCGCCATCGCACCGCCGAGAATTGCAAAGTCGATGAGTTGCTGGGCATCGGCACCGATTGTCGCGCCAACATCCAGCACGACGGATTCGCCGCGAGTTGTCGGCCAGATCGCGGCGATGGCGGGACGCTCGATATTCGCCATGGTGCGCAGGCAGAATTTGGACATTGCCATCAAGGCACCGGTGTTACCTGCAGAAACGGCAACCGAGGCTTCACCTGTTTTCACCGCCTCAATGGATCGCCACATGCTGGACCGCCAGCGCCCCTGGCGCAGGGCCTGGCTGGGTTTGGTGTCCATTGCAATGGAGACTTCGCAGTGATGCAGCGTCGAAGCGTCACGCACTCGCGGATATTGCTCCAACAGCGGACGGATTACGTTTTCATTGCCATAGAGAAGGAAGCGAATGTCGGGATGACGGACAAGCGCAATTTCAGCTCCGGGAATGACAACTTCTGCCCCGTGATCGCCGCCCATAGCATCCAAGGAAATCGGAATTGTTTTCGCCATTTATTAAGGTCTTTTGACGTTTCGCTACCAAGAACAACACCGGACGGTGCACCCACACGTATCCCACGGTTAAAGCGGGAGCCCAGATCGGGCGCGAACATAACGGTTTTGGCAAGACTGACAACCGTTTTCCTTGAAGTCGAAGGAACTGACGTTGAAAACCCCCTGTGAATTGTACCCTTGGTAGGGCCATACCGCGGTCAGAGAATGTTTGTTTCAGTCGTCGGCCTTGTCCTTCAAAGCCTGCAATGCGGCGAAGGGTGACGGTTTTTCCTCTATTTCTTCGGGGGCTGTTTCTTCATCTTCATCGGTGCCATCAAATTCAACGCCGGGCTTGCGTGGAAAAGGGTCCAGAGACAAGGCAAGTTCCTCGCAGATGACCGCTCCGAGATCCAGAACACCATCGAGAATGACGTCGGGCGGATCAAGGGTTTCCAGATCGATCTCGATTTCACCGTCCTCATTCAGATCCCTGATCTTGCGCGGTTTGCTGGAATGCGGCTCGAAAGTTCTGTCCACATCGAGTTTGATGCGGCTCTCAAACGACTCAAGCGACACGACGCATGTCTGGACAATCGTGGCAGTTATCGGCCCGACAACGCGGACACCGGCCTTGCGATAAGGCTTCAGTACAAAATCCGCCTTCAATTCGTTGATACCGTCAAGATCATAGGCAGCGGCGATCGCCTTCAATCCGGCCGCGTCCGGTTCGACGGTGACGCCTTCATCCTTATCAATGACGCGGCTGGCATTGACCGTGAAGGAATAGGGAAACGTTTCAGTTGCCATTGTCTTCTTTCTTCTTTTTCAGCTTGGCAGTCTTGTTCACACGGAGATATCTTTGAAATCGTCCGGATCCGGCCAGTCCAGTTTTCCCGTCATGAGATCCTGCGTTGGCTGCTCGGTCAAACGCTTCGAAGCTTCAAGGATATAGTGAGCCAGCCGTGTCTGTGCGACCGGTTCGGGAGAATCGGGATAAATATTGCGTCCGATGGCAGCGGACAGTTCTTCAATGTTTTCGCTTTCGATGGCCGGAATATAGGCATCCGCCCTGCCATAAAAGGCTTCTCCCATGACTTTCACCTTCTTCGGCACGCGCGTGTCGCTTACGCCCATTTCCCGCAGAGAAGCATCCATGTCCTGAAAAAACAGATCGAAAACGTTTTGAGTGAATTCGGAAATCTCTTTCCCTTCCCCCCGCATGCGCCGGAAATAAAGCACAGCATGAGCGACAATCAGGTCGAAACGGCCATCGATGGTGTCTGGCACGAGAAAGTCCGTATAAAAAGCCGGTTGCCGCGCTTGAGCCACGATTTCACAATAAACCTTGTGCTCAGCTTCACGGGATCGGCGGCGGAACAAGCCAAAAACCATGTCCGTCTCCTTAAAGGCGAGAATTAACTCAGGTGTTGCCTTGTGCCCTAACCCACGATACTGAATTTGCCAAGCAACGAAATTCAAAAGCTGCCAGACCAATCTGGCGAAACGGGACTTCTTAAATGAACTTCAAGGCAAGCGCCCTGATCATTCCGCTTCTGGCCACACTACCTCTTGGCGGCTGTTTTACATCCACCTATACGCATGGGCATGTGATTACGAACTCCATGCTCAGCCAGGTTCAGGTCGGTTCCAGTCGTGAACAGGTGGAGCTGGTGCTGGGCTCACCGTCGACAACATCCAGCCTTGCAGGCGACGCTTACTACTACATTTCGCAAAAAACAGCGACAACGGCCTTTCTGGCTCCGAGCATCGTTGAACAGCGTGTCGTGGCAATTTATTTTGACGACGATGGATTTGTACAGGACCTCGGCAACTACACGCTCGAGGACGGCAAGATCGTCGATATCGTCACACGCGAGACCCGTACGGGCGGTGCCGACTATGGCTTCCTGACACAGATTTTGCGCGGTGCGACAAACCCGGGCTTAAGTCTCTAGGACTGAACTGTGTTGCTGAGATGCTGCAAAAGCCTCGGTCGGCTTGACCGGGGCTTTTGATTGATCATTTCAAGCGAGAGGGGATTCCGGTCAAGCGGGCCGGAATTCCGGTTTCAAATCCCCTCGAAGGCTTCTCGCGTTTTCTATGCCTTTCCTGGACTTTGCATCGTTCTCAACTTGCTCTTGTCGCGTTTTTTTTGAACGGGTTGGTCAATCTTTCAATTCTAACCTCTGGCGTCCTTTGCCGGCCCGCGTCCGAATAGTCGACGAACCAACACCTGCACCAAGATGCATCTCCTTTAGACGGTGTGCGAAACAAGGCGCTGCCAGTGTCCTGGAGAGATGCCGTAACTAGCCTTGAAGCACCGGGTCATATGTGACTGGTCGCTGAAACCGGTCGCAAGTGCTGCATCCGTCAAACTGAAACCGGTCGCAATTTTTGCACGTGCGCGGTCGAGCCGGCGCATCATCAGATACCGGTAAGGACTTGTGCCCAGAGCTTTTCGGAACTGGCGCGCCAATGAAAACCGATCCTGGCCCGTTATCACTTCGAGCTGACTCGACGCGACCGTACTGTCGTAATTGGCATCAAGATATTCCCGCGCACGATCAATGGCATTCACGTCAATAAGACTGGTGGAGGCCCGATTGACAGACTTGTCATTGGCAAGCAGACCGTCTGCCAGTAGCCCTGCAATTTCATCAAGAGCAATCTGCTCCAGCTGAGTATCCATGTCCGAAAACGCTGCTTGGATTGCCTGCATCAGCTTCGGGTCGTCCAGGACTGCGTCTTTTACGAACGGGAGGGCTAATGTCGAGGATACGAGTGCGTCGCGGACAAGGGACGGCTCGATATACATCATCCGGTAGTGGAAACCTTCCTCCGACCCGGCCTCTCCGTTGTGCACCTCGTCAGGATGCAGAACGATGATGCGCCCCGACGTGCTGTCCGCGCGCGAACCACGATAGTCAAAACTCTGTACACCGCGAATGGTGAACCCAATTGCATAGGTGTCGTGCCGATGCGGCGCATAGGCCTCCCCTGAAAAAAAGGCTTCGATTCTCTGGATGCCTTGTTGCCATGGTGCTGCTCGAACCCAGTCATCCGCGCACGATCGTTCAAGACCGGGGGTGACGTCTCGTGTTCTCATGGCTTTGGGACTTTTTACGGACGTGATCGGTCTTCTCCCGGATTGATCATCTGACATTAGTGCAGATATCGACACCGTTTCAAACCACGCAAGGGATTGGAACACATCTTCGCATGAAGAAAGCAGGAACACGCAGATGAAACCTATCAATCTCTCAGAAAAACTGGCCCAAATCTCGAGCCACTGGGATCCACATGTAATCGCGGACTATAACCAGAATGAGATTATGGTCGTGAAGTTCTTCGGCGAGTATCCGTTCCACAAACACGATACGACGGACGATTTCTTTTTTGTCCTTGAAGGTGAGATGGTAATGGATATCGAGGGAGAACCTCCTCGCGCGGTCAAGGCAGGCGAGCTGTTCGTCGTGCCGAAAGGCGTTGTCCATCGACCACGAGCCGAAAAAGAGGTCAAGGTGCTTTTGATCGAACCCAAGGGAGAGCCCAATTCAGGAGACTCCAATCGAGAGCCCGCCCCCAAACC